>DATMYU010000297.1:0-6028 GCA_035560775.1 Desulfosporosinus sp. | reverse complement strand
GGAGATAGAACGAATGTTTATCGAATTGACTGTGGCCTTCATTTCTTCGCTTGCTTTTGCCGTGGTTTTTAATGTTCCTGTTCGTTACTTATTACTTGGTGCTTTAGCAGGAACAATCGGGTGGTTGATTTTCAGGTCTCTCGGAGGTACGAATACGGCAATTTTTTTTGCTTCTGTGGGAATTGGGCTTTTAGCAGAAGGGGAAGCCCGCATGTTTCGTGTTCCCGTTTTGGTCATCGCAGTGCCTGGAATTATTCCTTTGGTACCGGGAGCAGGGGCTTATTCTACGATGTTAGCTTTGGTCAAGGGCGATTTTATCGGGGCGCTGACCAATGGGACGGCGACGTTGTTCGCGGCGGGCGCAATTGCGGTTGGAATTGCCTTGGCGACAGTTCCTTTACGTTTGGTCAGGAAAGGGGGCGAGAGACATATACGAAAAACTGCGCATACACGTCTTACCTCAATTGATTCCCCCAAACGCTAAAGTTATGGTAGCAGTCTCCGGTGGACCAGACTCAATGGCTTTAAGTCATATCCTCTGGCGATATGTACGAGAGGAACCCTCAAGAGGGATTTCCTTAGTTATAACGCATGTTCATCATGGGGTTCGAAAAGAGTCAGATAATGAAGTGCTCTTGGTTCAGGATATGGCAGCGAAGTGGGAGATTCCGTGCCTTGTTCATCGCTTCGACGCCAAGGGGTATGCTAAAACTATGGGGCAATCGTTCCAAGAGGCGGCCCGCGAATGGCGTTACTCACGTTGGCAAGAGGACATGCTTAAGGAGGGATGCACCCTTCTGGCAACAGCCCACCACCTAGGCGACCAAGCAGAGACGATTCTTTATAGGCTACTGAGAGGCAGTGGATCGGCAGGGTTAGCGGGAATATATCCCTCCAAGGACTCCATCATTCGACCACTGTTGAGGTTTGGGAAAGCGGATATTTTAGATTACTGTGCGCGAGAAGCTTTGCCATATGCACTTGATCGTTCGAATGAAGAACCGGTTTATATTCGTAACCGAATCCGCCTTGAGTTATTACCTGAATTAGAGAGAAATTTCAATCCCCGAATTCAGGAGGCACTTGGTCGTACGGGAGAACTTCTTCGCTGGGATGAAGACTATTTGTCGCAACGAGTGGAGATGGTGTGGCCTCATTACCTAATAACGGATCCAATTGGCACGATTGGCTTAAGTCGGGATGTCTTTACTGAGCCTCCGGCGATTCTTTCCCGTTTGTTGCGTAGGGCGGCGTGTCAGGTCACCCAAGAACCTCGGGGATTAGCGTTTGCCTATGTTATGAAGATTATGGATTCTCAGGGAAAGTCAGGCTGGAGGCAGGATTTGCCAGGCATGACGCTCAACATTACAGATGAGGGGATCTGGTTTCGTAATTCTGTTCCCTCACTAGGGCGCTTCGGAGAAGATATGAATCAACTGGATCAAACGGTTTCAAATCCCAACTTTAGGGAAGTCGTCTTGGACGTGGGCCGATGGTCCGAAATCCCGAGCTTAAATATGAAGATCGGATTGCTGGAGGAAAGTGATGTTTCATCAGGCATTGGGACCTTTGATAGACAAGAGAGCATGGTCGCTGTGTTTAATCGTGTTCTCTTAGCCCAGTTTTCAGAGCAGTTAGTGTGTCGTACTCGGCGGCAAGGGGATAAAATGTGGTTCCAAGGTGTAGGTCATAAGTCGCTAAAAAAAGTTTTCCAGGAAGAACATATTTTAGCTGAAATAAGAGAGAGACTACCAATAATCGCCTGTGGAACGGAGGTGCTCTGGATTCCTGGCGTCCGTCAAAGCGGCCTGTGTCAGGCAGACCAGAACGTTGAAAGGGTTTATTGTATTCTCAAACAACAGGCAAAGGGTACTAATTTGGATTCATTGTAAAACCCAATACTGCGTGGTATACTATATAATATTGCGTCGTTATGAGTTGGTTTGCCAACTAGAGAGGAGGACCATATTTGAAGGTCTTTAAAAATGCAAAGAATGCAACAATTTATGTGCTTATAATTGTCATGGCGATTATGTTAATTAAATGGACGACCCCTCCAGTTCCTAAAGTTACAGAGCTGGATTACAATGCTTTTAAGAGAGCTGTTGTTGCGGATCAAGTTAAAGCTGTCGCGGGTGTAATTGAAAACAATACCATTAAGTATACTGTCACAATGAACGATGAAAAAAAGCACGAGGTGGTTGGGTTAGCCAATGATACACAACTTACGGATGAGTTGTCAGCCAAGGGTATTCCTTTAAACTTATCAGTGCCTCCAGAGTCTCCTTGGTGGTTCGGCCTATTTACCACGATGCTTCCAATCGCAATTATCGTCGGTTTGTTCTTCTTTATGATGCAACAAAGCCAGGGCGGTGGGAACCGAGTGATGCAGTTTGGTAAAAGCAAGGCCAAGCTTGTCGGGGAAGACAATAAAAAGGTAACCTTTGCCGATGTTGCTGGTGCGGATGAGGTTAAGGAAGAGCTTCAAGAAGTGGTTGAATTCCTGAAGTTTCCGAAGAAGTTTAATGAATTAGGGGCGAAGATACCCACGGGGGTTTTGTTATTTGGGCCTCCAGGAACAGGTAAAACCTTACTCGCTCGAGCTGTTTCTGGAGAAGCTGGCGTACCATTCTTTAGCATCAGTGGTTCTGATTTCGTTGAAATGTTTGTTGGGGTTGGTGCTTCTCGGGTGCGTGATTTATTTGAACAGGCTAAGAAAAGTGCCCCCTGTATCGTCTTTATTGATGAGATTGATGCTGTTGGACGACAACGGGGTGCTGGCTTAGGCGGTGGGCATGACGAGCGTGAGCAGACACTAAACCAACTTCTTGTAGAGATGGATGGCTTTAACGGTAATGATGGAGTCATTATCATTGCAGCCACAAACAGGGCGGATGTGCTTGACCCAGCTCTCTTGCGACCAGGTCGTTTTGACCGTCAAGTGGTCGTTGATGTGCCGGATGTTAGAGGGCGCGAAGAGATTCTTAAAGTCCATGCTAAAGGTAAACCTTTGATGAAGGATGTTGATCTTGAGGTTATCGCTCGCCGAACCTCTGGTTTTACCGGTGCTGATCTGGCTAATCTGATTAACGAAGCGGCACTACTTTCTGCCCGTCGAGGTGAAACCCAAATTAGGCAGCAGGCAATGGAAGATTCTATTGAAAGGGTTATTGCAGGACCGGAGAAGAAGAGCCGGGTGATAAGTCCTTTTGAAAAGAAACTCGTCTCTTATCACGAAGCTGGGCATGCTTTACTTGGCGAGCTCCTTGTTCATACCGACCCATTGCATAAGGTTTCTATTATTCCTCGTGGAAGGGCTGGGGGATATACGCTCCTTCTTCCGAAAGAAGATCGCAATTACATGACTAAATCTCAACTGCTCGATCAGGTGGTTATGTTACTCGGTGGTCGGGTAGCTGAGGCTTTGGTACTTCAAGAAATTAGTACAGGTGCTTCAAATGACCTAGAGAGGGCCACGGGTATAGTTCGTAAAATGATTACAGAGTTGGGGATGTCAGACCTCGGCCCACTCACTTATGGTCACAAGGAAGAGCAAGTCTTCCTCGGGCGAGATATTTCCCGTGATCGTAGTTATAGTGACGCTGTCGCTTATGAGATTGACAAAGAGGCGCGCAGGGTTATTGATGACTGTTACCTGAGGGCTCAAAACATGATAAAGGAAAATATCGACAAATTGCACGCTATTGCTGAAGCATTGATGGAGCATGAAACGCTTGATGTCAAGAGTTTTTCCGCTCTGATGGCCAAGTTCGATGTTCCGGTGGAGACAGGAGATCCTGCGGAAGTTTCTATAAACTTAGAAAAGACTGTGGAAAATTCCCAAGATGCGATTGAAATTGAATTAAATAAAATTGAATAAGGCTCTATTGATGAGAGGAGCATTTATTGATGGAGAGAACATTTATTATGCTGAAACCGGATGCGGTTCAGCGAGGGTTGGCTGGAGAAATTATTGCTCGATTTGAAAAAAAGGGTTTCAAGCTTGTTGGGATGAAGCTGATTCAAGTGGATCGAACCTTAGCTGAAGAACATTATGCAGAACATCAAGGCAAAGGGTTCTTTGAACCGACAGTAGCATACATTATGTCTTCACCGGTTATTGCGTTGGTGTGGGAAGGAAAAAACGTTGTAGCCTTGGCACGCGAGCTGATGGGAGCAACCAATCCAGCGAATGCGAATCCGGGTTCCATCCGAGGAATGTATGCTATGGATATTAGTCGCAATGTGGTACACGGTTCAGACTCGGTAACCAGTGCTGAACGAGAAATTTCGCTTTATTTCAAACCGGAGGAACTGGTAGATTATCGCAAAGCTAGCGATGAATGGTTGAGTGAATAAAGAAGTAAATAAGGGACGCCCCTCAGGGGTGTCCCTTTTCAGAAGTAGATGCGCTGGAGGTGTGACAATGAAGTTGGAGAAAAGAGAGCAGTCTCTACTAGGGTTGGCTTCTATTTTGCTTGGTTTTCTTTTCATAGTCTTGCTCAAAGCCCAGGGGGCTACGGGCAGTCAGATAGCTCGGTCGGAAACGGCTGTCCCTAGCCTGATTCAAACGGAACAAGCGAACCAACAGCTTTCGGCTGATAATGAAAAGATACAACTGGAATTGGAGAAATACGCTCAGGGCCAAAGTACATCGGTATTGGCAAATCAGCAACTTCAAGAGGCAAAAATGAATGCTGGTTTGATTGCTGTTACTGGACCCGGCTTAAGGATTACCTTGGATGATTCGAAGAGTGTTGCTAAAGCGGTAGATGCGAATAATTATATTCATGAACAATATATTCGCGCAATCTTTAACGCTCTATGGAATGGCGGAGCAGAAGCTATTGCGGTAAATGGTCAGCGCGTGACGACAAATACAGAGGTATTTTGTGCTGGATCGTATATCCAAATCAATGGGACCCGTCAAATGCCCCCTTATGTGATTGAAGCCATAGGGGACACGGGTAATTTATCGTCTGCTTTAAATTTTTATGTCTGGTATCAACTGGGCGATCTCCAAAAGCAATATGGAATTACCCGTAAACTGGAGGTTTTGGACAAGGTCGTGGTTCCGGAAGGTAAATTGCGAGAGTATCATTATGCAGTACCCGCAAAGGAGGGCACATAATGCACCATTGGAAAAGAAGTTTAGCACTGCCTGTCACTATGGTGGCAATCGCCTTGGGTTTTCTGATATCTCTTCAGGCTCAAACCCAAAAAAATGTATCGGCAGCAGAGAAAATCAGTGCGGAGCGTTTGACTCAAATGAAATCGGTGTTATTAAATTCTCAGGCGCAAAATGCCAAGCTGCAGGCAGAGCATCAGGTTTTAATAGAAAAATTGGACGGTACTCGGAAAAAGGTCGGGACGGATCCTCAGATTCTTGCTCAGCTGGTACAATTTCAAATACTTGAAGGGACGCAAGCGGTAGAAGGCCCAGGGATTCAAATTAGCATCGATGACCGCAGTAAAAAGGCTCCCTTTCCGCTCACTCCAGACGACATTGCTAGATTGATTAACACTCTGAAGTTTGCCGGCGCTGAGGCAATCGGTATAAATGGCCAACGGATTGTTAGCTCGACAGCGGTGGTCTTGAGTGGAAGTTCGATCATCTTGGTGAACGGAGAGCCCATTAATCGTGCGGAGGGAATTCCTTATGAACTGAATGCGATTGGGAATCAAGACACTCTCTTGGATTATTTTTCTAAATTGGAAGCCCCGGGTCTCAAAGAAAATGGCATGACGGTGAGCATTGTAAAAAAAGATCTACTTATACCATCCTATAAGAGGGCATATACGTTTAAGCAAGCAGTACCGGTTACCCCGTAGATATTAAAGTTCAAATTTTCAAATTTCAACAATTTTCAGGCAGGGAATTATCTTCATCTTGTAGAAAGTTAAACTCTGGTGATGTTTAGGAAACAGTTTATAGAATTGTTCTAAGCTGAAAGTATACCCTGGGTGAACCCCGGGGTCTTTTTACACTAGTCAGACCCCCATGCCGCTTAAATCAGCACCACTGACG
>DATMYU010000296.1:0-3343 GCA_035560775.1 Desulfosporosinus sp. | reverse complement strand
CCCGTTCGATCCACACTGCAGGAGTATGCGTTTGGAGTCGCAGTGTGGCGAAAGGCTCATCCGCCTTTCGTATCTCGAACACGGAAGTTAAGACCTCCAGGGCCGATGATACTTGGGGCGCAAGCCCCTGGAAAAGTAGGTTATCGCCAGGTAAAACAAACGAAAAGGCTATCTCTTTAGGAGATAGTCTTTTCGCTTGTTTTCATTGCGGGTCAGTATTGGGTCCCACACTGCAGGAGTATGTGTTACGGGACGCAGTGTGGCGAAAAGCTCGTCCGCTTTTCGTGTTCGATCCACACTGCTGGAGTATGCGTTTAGAGTTGCAGTGTGGCGAAGGGTTCCCCTTCGTCACGAAGTCTTCCTTTGGGGTGGGTGGCTCGGCGATACTAATTCCTTTGCCGCGAAGTATTTCTTACGGGATAAGCGGCTTCGGCGAAACCCTCCACTGGAGACTTTCGTCACTGGAGACTATCGTGATTATTGTATTCCGAGAAAATGACTGCTTGGTAGAAGTTAGTCTTATTGCTATTGTCACAACTGGACAGTCGAATCATTTACTTCAAGAATACTTGAATAATTGTGGTTATTAGCTTATTGGGATTAGGTAGCTGTGCGCCGATGATAAGCAGAAAGTTCATAATGAAACCAATGCCAAAGAGGCTAACCACGACGAAGAGTTCCCTATAATCTTTCTTTTTAAGAAGGGCAGGAAGGTCTACAAGGGATAAAAGGCCTATGGCAATAATGAGGGCAAAAATATAGAGAGAAACCTTCATTAGTATCGTCTCCTTCATTGACTAGGTGTTTGTATCGGTTGTTTCATAAATCCTGCCCAACGAAGCTTTGCGTCGACTACGACATTAACCTGTAGCTTTTGAAATTCCGCGCGCCAGTTCTTTTCTAGTTCCGGCCATTCTTTGGGAAAGTGACGATGTACTTCTGTGCCAAAGTTAAAGATGTCAACATCCCATTTTTGAGCTTGAACTACTGCGCTATTTATTTCATCTTCGATTTCTGAGGTCATCTTTTCTTCAAGTTCCTTAAAGGGTTCAGGCTTGACTAGCTCTGCATTGTTTATTTGTTCTCCAAGATTGCCTTCGACATGCACGTTGATTGTTAGCACGAGATTGCCATCCATTCTTTCAGGTACGATGCGACTCGTGGCCTTGATAATCTCAATCCCTGTTTTCTTTGTTTCCTCCCTGGGCGTTGGAACAACTATAATACCACTCTTAATCTTACCCAAAATCCACAATACTCCTCTGGTCTTTTTTGAATCAAACCAGCCAATCAACTTATCTCTTTTTAAGATTGCCATCCCCTCAAGCTTAACAAGATTGTTTGAGTTGGTTTCTGCTCTAACCTGTACTAAGTCGATACCAGGAATAATTGAATCGTTTGTTTTGCTGGCAAGGTTTTTGAGGAGGTCAATTAACTGGACTTCTGAAATTTTAGAAGTAACAGATGTCAGTTTTGCAAGTTTCTCGATTGCCAGTCCTGGAATCTTCTCTTGCTCATGTTCACTTCTAATGATGTCCTCTGCTTTTCTTTTTGAGATAAAAACATAGGGTCTTTGACGAAACTCAGGGCCAAGGATTGTCTGGCTGTATTCAATAAAGGATTGGTTTGGGAATCGCTTCCATAGCAGATAAATTGGAACTGATATTAATAGCTGGACAGGAATACTTAAGGCTTCAGAGATCCATACGTCCTGATTTCCCGGGGGACCTTCTAAGGCAGGGAAAAAGGTGATCGTAATAACGAGTCTACTGATGACAACAAGTAATATAAGTTGTTTTGGACTGATTTTAACATTTTCTATCATTCAGTTCTCCTTTTTGGGAGAGTATTTGATCGCTAGTTTTCGGGATTATCCTTAGGTGGAAGGGGAATTAAGGAGTCTTTTTGCCTCTTCGAATTTTTGTCGATGAGACGAGGTCGGGTGGTCATTGCCCACCAAGGAGCTCGAATGAAAACATCTTTTAGGTCGGAAACGTTTGTAGGTGCAAGAGGAGACATATAGGGAACTCCAAATGATCTAAGAGAAAGTTGATGTGTAAGAAAACCTACAAAGCCTAGCATTACTCCGTACATACCAGTAATGTCTGCCAAGATGAGCAAAACGAAGCGGGTAACAGTAGTGACATCCGTTAAGGCAGGAATGACAAACGAAGAAATTCCAGTAAGTGCTACCACAACGACCATGGGAGCACCAACGAGTCCCGCGGAAACCGCTGCTTCTCCAATCACCAGAGCACCTACAATGCTCACTGCCTGTCCAACTGCCTTAGGCAAGCGAAGTCCGGCTTCCCGTAATATTTCAAAGGCCACTTGTATGAGAATTGCTTCCACTATGGTGGGAAAAGGGGCACCTTCATTGGCACTGGCAATGCTTATTAACAGGGATGTAGGTAATAACTCCTGGTGGAATGTGGTTATTGCTACGTATAAGGCGGGCAAGAATGTGGAGATGAAGAAAGCCAACCAGCGAAGCCATCGAATACAGGTTGCAAGATAGGGTCGTGAATAATAGTCCTCGCTGCTTTGAAAAGCTTCAATAAATAAGTAAGGTACGGTCAAGACAAAGGGAGTTCCGTCGGTAAGTACCGCAATTCTTCCCTCCAATAATTTTGCGGTGACAATATCGGGTTTTTCGCTATTTCCTATGGTAGGAAACAGTGAATAGGGGGCATCTTCGATAAACTCCTCAATATAACCTGATTCCAAGATAGAGTCCGTTTCGATTCTAGATACTCTATCCTTTACCTCTTGGACTGTCTTAGCATTGGCAATATCATCGATATAAACAATACAAATAACCGTTTTCGTTTGTTTGCCAACCGTTAGTGTTTCAAATTTTAAATGTGCACTTTTAATCTTCCTACGCAAGAGGGCAGTGTTAGTGCTAAGGGATTCAACAAAACCTTCCCTGGGCCCCCGTACGACAGATTCGGTTTTCGGCTCTTCGACTCCCCGAGTTTCCCACCCTCGAATAGAAGCAAGTAGGGCACTGTCCGCTCCTTCAATGAATAAAGCCGTATCTCCTGACAATATCCCAGTAACCGCGTCGTCTAGCTTTTGTGTTTCCTGTACGCTTGCAACAAATAAAGCACTTTCTTTAACAACTTTGACGACAGATTTCATACTTATATCTTGATTTAGAGACATTAGTGGTTTAATCAAATTTTCATTCACAGATGCTTCATTGATCAAACCGACGATCATAACGGCAAAAGCATTCACTTGTACCGCTGTTCCAATCTTAAACTCTCGGATAATGACATCAGTGGCTCTCTCAAAAATCCTTTGAATGGTCTTAAGATTTTTGCTTAGATCCTTAGAC
>DATMYU010000295.1:0-2279 GCA_035560775.1 Desulfosporosinus sp. | reverse complement strand
TAACCACCGTTTTGCTGGAGTTACTAGTCAAGTTATTCCTGATCCACGTGGCCATAGACATGCAATATTAACTAATACTGATTTTTTCGAAAACCATCACCATGAAATAGGAGTCATTACTGGACTCCAAATCCCTGTCGGCAATGGTAAACATGTTCACTTTGTTGTAGGAAAATCCACACTGGATGACGGTCATTTTCATGAGTTCCAATTTGCTACCCTAATCGATATCCCATTAACCTAGAGATTCTAAATCCAATAATCTAGCCGTCCTGAAGGGCGGCTCTTTTTTTGCGGTAATAAGAGAAAGCGCCTCTTACGGAAGCGCTTTCTTGATAATAAGATTATAAACCACAGGATCCACCTGCTTCATCACAAAAACCCCAGCCTCTGCAGTCCCCCGAATCGCTTGCTCTAACTCCGGCGTAATCTCTCGCCCGGTCAACTTAATCATATTTATAGCGTAATCCGTGGCCTGCTCCTTGCGTAGATCTGGCGGCAATTGACCGCTATTATAAAGTTGTTGTGCCGAATGTACGCCAGCCTGCGAAACCTTAAGGACCATATCAATAATACTCTCGACAGGTGCAGGAATGAAAGGTTTAAGAGCTGCGTTAGTTTCGACCGCAGTATCAACGATGGAATCTGCCACCTGTAGCTGCGCCCCTGGATCTTTGCCCTGCTTAACTAATAGTTGGATCCCGTACATTGTCCCGAAGTAACATACCAAGGATAGGATTGCTATTAATAAGGTTACGGTTTGAACACTCATGATTTTATTACCTCCTTCAACTTTTAGGCAAAATTTAAAGCGTAACAAATCGTCACGCTTTACCCCAGATACTTTTTAACTACCGCCGCAGTGTCATATTTATCATAGCCTGACAACAGGATCTCGTTAGAATGGCCGGTCGTGGATCCTCCGACAACAATAAGTTTCTCTGCGCTCATAGCATCGGCAGGGACCGAGCGATCCACGGGACGAATGAACATAGCACAATTACCATTCTTTGCAGCTACATCGGTGCCGGACCAGTAATCCTCCTTGGAAAATAATAAAACTGCTACCTTCAAAACGTCCTCCTCCTCCTCCTTCTCCGTAACGCTGACCCCAAAGTAATCCCCGATCCCTTGAGCAATCGCAAGAGCCGCTTGATCCATCTTGGCTAAGATCGTGTCTTCCTCGGCATTAATAAAACCGTACTCAACTAAAACCGCTGGCATATCGGTCCACTTGCACACGTACCAATTCGCAAACTTAACTCCGCGATCTACCATATCGAGTTGCGCGGCCATTCGGAAGCGAATAGCTTTGGCCAGTTTCTCTCCATCCCCTTTGGGAGCTACAGCGTATACTTCGTTTCCGTAAGCTTTTACTGTAGCTGAGTTGTTATGAAAAGCAACGAATACTTTGCCCCCTAACACATTGGCCACAGCTACCCGATTCTTTAGGTCTAGACTTTCCCTGTAAGGAGCAGGAGCACAGAAGTCCTTATCTGTGTCTCGAGTAAACTTCACGCGGAATCTACCCGTTTGATTGAGGTACGCTGCTGTTTTATTAGCCAGCACAAGCACGTTGTCCTTTTCTTTGGTTGTTGGCCCAACTGCTCCAGGATCCGTGCCCCCATGTCCAGGGTCGAAGATTAGATCAAAAATTTCATCACTCACGTTACTCACCTTCCCTATTTCCCAAATACGCTAGACAGAAACTCTGGATTTACATTTTGCCCAATGGCTGCAAGCGTAAGTATGACTGCTATAGCTACTGAGCCTTTAATGATCCATTGCCCGCCTGTTGTTGACCAGAATGTAACCTCTTGCTCGTCTAGCTCAGCCATATGCACCTCAGTTAGCTTCACGCGCTGAGCCTCAAGTTCGTTCACTCTCTTGTCGATCGAGGCCATAGCTATATTTTGGTCCTTCATTGCTGCTTGCTGATCTTTCATGGCCGCCTGCTGGTCTTTCATGGTTTGGACTGACGTCTCCTGCAACAAAGTAAGCCTTATGACTACCTCTTTCAGGTCCACAAGGCTCTCAGAGTGTGCATTCAGGCGCTTATTGTCTACCTCAAAGCGCCTTATGATCTCCTCGTGTTTTGCCACGCACACCTTTTCATCCACTGGACCAGCCATTAAACCGCCTCCTTTCGTTGCTAACCATAAAAATAAACCCGGTGCTCCCTACTTCGCTGTCACCTCCACTGCAACTTTTCAGACTTAGATTCCCGGGAAAATTGAGCATAAGAAAAACGCCCCGAAAGGCGTTTACTGCCATAATGG
>DATMYU010000294.1:0-5290 GCA_035560775.1 Desulfosporosinus sp. | reverse complement strand
GAATTACTCGCTGCCATGAAAGCCAGACGAAGCATTCGAAAATTCAAATCTGATCCCATCCCGGATGCGTTGATTACTCAACTTATCGAAGCCGCACGACTAGCGCCATCAGGTAGTAATATTCAACCCACGCGCTTTGTTGTGATTAAAAGTGATACCGTCCGTGCGCAATTAATTGAGGCTACTCCTTTACCGTTTGTCAGCCAAGCCCCGCTTGTCATCGCCTGCTGTGTGGACTCAAACTCCTTGGAAGGCTTGGGCACTCGGGCCCGAGAGCTCAAGGATTCAGGGGCCTTTGCCGGTACTCCTCTCGATGAAATAGACCCCGAAAGCTATGCTAAGCGCAAACCAATGGAGCAGGCAACCGCGGAAGCCTATCTTCGCTTAAATGCAGCCATTGCTATTGATCACATTACATTACGTGCTGTTGACCTTGGCCTTGGAACATGTTGGATTATGATGTTCGACCAAGAGAAAGTAAAACAGATCTTAGAGTTAGGCGAAAACTATAATGTCGTGGCCTTACTCCCCGTCGGTTACCCTGACCAAAAACCCAACGCCCGTCCTAGAATTGAGTTGAATCAGCTCTTAATTAAAGAGATCTAAGGCCGAAATCATTGAACACCCCTGAAAGTACGCAAGTAACGCAAGCAAACGGAAGGAAGAGGTAAGCTAAAGCTTAGCCTCTTTCTTCCGTTTGCTTGCGTTAAGGGAGTGGACAAGAGGGCGAAGGGTTTTCATAACAAAACGTCCCCTCGGCTCAGGTAATTTTCCCTCTCTGATCCAACCATTCTAAAACATCCTGCCAAACGGTTTTCCGTTCAGGTTCTCTCACCAATTCATGGTACAACTTCTCATACAGTTTTATAGCCTTATCCTCTGAACTTATTTTCTTGAAAATCTCTGCGGAGACCCAATAGGGTATAATTTTGTCCGCTTTTCCATGCAAAAAAAGAGCCGACAATTGGTAGTTCGGAGCATTGTCTTTGGCAATAGAGATTCCACGGTATATAAACTCATAGACAAATCCGACTGTTATATACCTGAGTATATAAGGATCCTTCTTAAGGGTTGTGCAAAAAGCCCTGTTTCTGCTCCCTTTCCGGGCTAAAACAGGGTATATCTTTACTCTCGCGAAGAAGCGATTAAGCAGCGTGAACAGGCCGCCGGGAATAAACTTCGTCCCCCAAGGTCTTCCGACAGCAAGTCCGGTAAAAATTTGACCCCTAATATCTTCGGGGTACAAGATCCCATAATTAAAGGCAATTAAACCACCCATGCTGTGCCCGAACGTAAAGAGCAGTAGATCCGGGTACTCTTGCTTCAAGTTTTTTACCACTTCAGCCATGTCGTCAATAAATAACTCAAATTTATCTATCTGCCCTCTGGGTTCTTCAGAACGACCCTGTGATCTATGGTCATAGGCACACACGCCATACCCATTCTTAGTCAAAAAATCCATGAACTCTTCGTAGAGTCCAAAGTGTTCGCCATAGCCATGGCTGATCAGCACTATTCCCCGAGCATTCAGGGGAATTTGTTTATGATAATAAATCCGAATTCCTTTGTCCGTGTGAAAACTTAAGTTATGATTGTTCATGTGCATCTATACCCTAAACCGATACCCTGCGCCCCAAACCGTTTCCACGTATTGGGGATTCGACGGGTCACTTTCAATTTTCTCGCGCACTCTGCCAATATGCACTGTCACGGTTGCCGAATCTCCCATAGCGTCTAACCCCCAGACACGTTCGAATAATTCTTCCCGCCCAAACACCCTGTTAGGATTTTGTGCTAAATACAAGAGTAGACCAAATTCTTTCTGTGCCAAATTTACTTCTTGACCAAGGACAAAGACTCTATGGGAGTCTTTGTCTATTGTAAGTCCACGAATTGTCAAGGCATTTTGCTTCTTAACCCCTTTGCTAAAGCGATGTTTTAGCCTTTCGTAATTCTCCAGATGGGCTTTTACCCTGGCCACCAGTTCGCCTGGGCTAAAGGGTTTCGTGATGTAATCATCAGCACCAAGGTTCAGTCCTTTAATCTTATCGATTTCTTCCTTTTTGGCTGAGACTAAAAGAACAGGAATATCTTTATCCTCCTTCATGCTCCGCAAGATTTCTAAACCATCCATCCCAGGAAGCATGATATCCAAAATTAGCAGATCAACTTCATTTTCTTGAAGCGCTCTTAAACCCTCCAACCCATTGCCGCACACAATAACCTCGAAGTCAGCAACTTCAAGGTAGTCTTTTTGTAATTCAGCGATACTAGAATCATCTTCAATAATTAAGATCTTCTTTTTCATTTTTTCCCCCAGTATCATGCTTTACTTAGTGAGATCATAATACTGGTCCCCTCCTCCCCTTGACTAACAGCCCATACTCTTCCATTGTGTCCTTCTATGATCTGCTTGGCTATGGCCAGGCCTAGACCACTCCCTTTGCTCCGAGACGCGTCTGACCGATAGAATCGATCAAATATGTACGGTAAATCCTTTTCACTGATCCCTGAACCGTTGTCACGCAGTTCAATAATCAGGCTGGCAGAGGTGTCTCTCAGAAGAATTATTAGTTCGCCTTGTTCTTTGCTCATGTATTTACGAGAATTATCAAGAATGTTCATAATCACTCGCTTCATTCTCTCTTGATCTAACAAGACATATTGTTTTTGACATAGCTCATTATGAAACGAAATCTTGATATGATTACGTTCTAATTCTGGCTCACTCTCTAGTATACATTGCAAAAGATACTCCTCTATGTCCGTTCTTTCAAAATCAAAGGGGATTTGGTTTAAATCCAGCTTGGCATAGAGCAATAAATCATCAATCATTTGGTCGATTTGGTGAGCCTTTAAGTCTATGGTTTTTAGATAGCGCTCCATTTTATCAGGAGTGTTGGCTATTCCGTCTAAAATCCCTTCAACGTACCCCTTGATTGACGTCACAGGCGTCTTTAAATCATGAGAAATACTGGAAATAAGCATTTTACGGTTATCTTCATACTTCAGTTGAGTGTGCACTGAGTCTTTGAGTTTGATACGCATGAGTTCAAGGTCACGACATAACGCTTGAATCTCTTGATCCCCTTCTTCAACAATTGGGTGATCAAGATTTCCTCGACTAATTTCTGCAGCCGCACTTTGCAGATTATGAAGCGGCTTTAAAATACTTCGGGAAAATTGATAAGAAACGACAATATTGCTCAGCATAAACGTTAGGATGAACGAAACGCCGATTAACACGAGGAACCCTGTAAGATTCTCCGCCGATCGATCCATAGGAGCCAGTAGCACCACACGCCCTTGAGAACCGTCCTTAAACTTGAGATCGATCAACTGAATGGTATAAGAAACATCTCCTATAACGACTGGTTCTCTTTTTCCCTGGATATCTCCTGCTTCCAGTAACTTAGCCACATCAATTTTACTGAAATCGCGGGAGGAAAAGATCACCCTTTCCTCCTTAAGGATAAGGAGTTCTCCATCAATACCCGCAAGTTGTTCCTGGAGATGCTTTTGAAAGCTCTCTTCCTCTACAACCTCTGGTGTGTGCTGCAATATACTAGTTTTACTATTTATGAGTTCAAACTTGATCTGAGACAACCTTTGGTAGTTTTCAAACGAAATATCATGACCCAATAATTTACCGGAAACAAAAATAAAAGCCAATGCAACTAAGACAGTAACCAATACAGGAATGATTACTGTTGAAGCGTTGGCTAAAATTAAACGTTTCTTGAGGTTCATAGCGTCACCCTAAAATTCCTTTTTATCAAATAAGTAAAACCCTGCTGTAAATAACATCATACCAGATCCTAGCATGATCAAAAACTGCCTAACAATTTTTCCTACTGGAAAAGAGTTTACCAGAAATAAATTATACCAATCAAGTTGTGTCGTCATGAACAAACTCGAATACTGAGAAAAGACCACCCCTAGCACTTTTAAGACAATAAAAACCAAGATGGAGACAAAAAAAACGGATATTCCGCTCTTAAAGAGATTCGCTAAAAGGACAATGCCTAAAGCCAAAACGACCATCGGAAGTAAGCTAACAATGTAAGAGAACACGGTCCGGGTCAAGGAACCCAAAGTCGCTGAGTTGGTGTTAAATATAAACCCGGCCAACATCGAAAAGATGAGTAACAATAGCAGCGTGGCCAAGATAAATAGAATGATGGCCGTAATTTTGGCGGTGAAGATCTTAAATCGGCTTACGGGTCGAGTTAACGCGATGCGCATACTATTCTGTGAAAACTCCCCTGAGAAACTATCAATCGCGACTAAAGCCGTAAAAAGAGGCAGGATGGTGTTGACAACCACCGACAGTACGAGCATGGGAAATTCAACACTTCCCGAGCCTCTGAGTCCAAAGCCACTTCTCACCCCAACTATAGCCAGTTGCCCAATCACAATCACGGCAAGAGAAAGCAAAATAGCCACTAAGGCCTTTTTTTTCTTATAGAGTTTTTCGATTTCATTAACGAGCGCAGCTTGAAACACGGCCATTTCTCTCCACCTCACTTACAAAGTAATTCTCCAGTGTCGCGTAATTTTTCAAGATGTTCGGCGTACTCTCGACATTGAGCATTTTCCCATCATAGATCACCCCGATGCGGTTGCAGGTCAGCTCTACATCATGGATCAGATGACTCGAGATGAAAAATGTTGTTTGTTCTGTTTCCGCAAGATGCTGGATCATCTTGCGAATATCGATCATTCCCTCGACATCAAGGCCGTTGAGTGGTTCATCGAGAATGACAACCTTCGGCCTAGATAACACAGCCGACGCTAGACCGAGGCGCTGTTTCATCCCTAGCGAAAACTTTTTGGGCTTTTCATGCTTATACTTAATCATTCCCGTTAGCTCAAGGACCTCATCAATCCGTTTATAGTCCACATCGGGGTAGTACCGTGCCAACTGCTTCAAATTATCAAAGGCACTAAGATAGGAGTAAGCCTCTGCGATTTCTATAAGACAGCCAACGTTTTTCATCGCCAATTCATACTCTTCCATCACACTATAGCCGAAGATTTTCACATCCCCACGCTCTGGTCGGACGAGTCCTGTCATAATTTTCATAGCCGTCGTTTTCCCTGCCCCGTTGGGGCCAAGGAAACCAAAGATATCCCCTTGAAAGATGTCCAAGCTAATATCCTTAATTCCACGGCCGTTTCCATATAATTTGGTCAGGTTCTGAATCTCAATAATTTTTTCCACGAATTCCCCTCCTATGGAGATAATACAACTGCCGGGAGCTAACCCGGCAGTGAGCCATATACACAT
>DATMYU010000293.1:0-6484 GCA_035560775.1 Desulfosporosinus sp. | reverse complement strand
CAGATGGATCTCAAGGGGAAGAGTACCCTTGAAAAGAAAACACACCATATTGGCTGCGTTGGGACTGTTTGTGTTATTTGCTACTTTTGCAATAAATGATAGTGGTAGTAGTTCAAAGCCAACTATTTCCCCAAGCGCATCTGTGAAGGTAGAAGAATCAAAACAGAGCCCAACACCAGAGCAACCAAAGATTGATGATAACAAGTCAACTAGCCAGCCAAATTCAGAATCAGCTGTCACAAAAGATACGACTACTCCCGCTCCCACACCAGTTACTACTCCAGCCCCAGCCGCCGATGCGAGCACCTCAACCCCAACTGCTCAAACTGTCTCCACTCCCCCCGTAGTGGTGGAAGAACCCACGAGTAACCCTGTTCCCGCCGTGACCACGGTCCCTGCTGAACCAACCAAACAAGTTTCAACTGTTTACATAACTAAATCTGGTAAAAAATATCATAACGATGGCTGTAGATCTTTATCGAGTAGTAAAATTTCTATTAGCCTAACCGATGCTAAAGCCAAAGGGTACACCCCTTGCAGTATTTGTGATCCACCACAATAGGGATAAGTTTAGATTGCAACTAAGCCCTCCAGCAAAGCCGGGGGGCTATATTTAAAGCGATCTCTTTCACTAAACACTATCTGACCAGACCAATATGAAGTCAGTACCCAAATTAGTCGAATCAGGACTATCCATTGTGTTATTGCCAATATTTAGTATGGAGGCGCTCCCTAACCCGAGATATGCGTATTGCCCTAGAATATCGGTTCCTGTAAGCAAAGGTATTCCGTCTAGTATATATTTTTCCGTCTTCGGATCACTGATCGACATAACCCAATAATTCGCGGCAGTGTTAAAGCGAACGTTCAGTTTAAGCGTTATGTTTTTCCCATCTACAGGAATAGTACATTTAAATGACTGGCTCGGGGCGGATGTTAGGGGAATTTTTGTGCATCCCATTGCGATAACCTCCTTAATTAATAATAAGTTTGTCCGGTCCCCAAAAATGCTTTTTTTAATGAATCCACGCTAACCCCATAAGCTTGTGCAAGTTTTAGTAATAAACTCTCATCATCTATTGGTAGCGGCATACGCTCTCCACCGGATGTGCTATCCGTAACGTGCGGCCTAGCACTAACCTTAACTGTCTGAACCGTCGCCACGAAGACTTCCTTCATAGTCACCGTAGCCTTCAACCCATATTGCGTCGTGTAATCGTCCGGCACAGCTATAGTCTCAATTAACATGTTCTTGAATAATCCTAGGCGAGACATCACTTGCATTGGTATCCTTTGGCTTTGCAACTTTTCAAGTATTTCAAAAGCTCTTACTGATCGTGAATCACCTTGCGTAAACTGTCCTGGAATAATACTCGTCGCACAATCTGACATCCCTATTTGCATCGTTAGCTCAACGGGATTAACGAAAGCGTGGTCGCTGATTGCCGCTCCAGTTTCTACAGGATGGCTTGTAATAGTCAGTGATCTCGTGTAATTCGTCTGTAATATAGCATCGAAGAAGTACCCGGCAATATTCGTCTTTAAGTAGACGAGATACTTTGCCAAAGCATTTCCGTTAGGTTCACCCTCTACGCTATCTACTGTTGTAAACTGAAAACGAACTAGGTCGCTCTCTCCGGTACCTTCTGGATCTAGCTTTGAATGGATAGCGCAAACATATCTTGTTCCTGGGCTTAAACCGTCTATCTGGTCTGAATAGTACTGAGAATTCGGAGTATGAATATTTTTGCGAGTAAAAACTACCGTGGCTTCATCAAATGATGTCATTGTATTGTTACCAGTTAGGGGATAACACAAAATGTCGGCCCAGTTGGTGTCTGCTCCTGTTGAATACCATTGAATATAAACTGATGTCTGCGTTAGTTTATATATAGAAAGATCTTTCGGGGGGGTTGACATCGAGGAAACCTCCTTATGTTACGCCTTTGTTTATAGAATGCCTTATCACACATCCTTATTGAGCGTCTAAGTTCTCCTTCTAAATAGGTCATCTCACGAGGAGCCCCAGCAGTTTAAAGCTGAGGCCTTCCCTAACTCAAAAGGGAGTTACCGGATCATTCCCTGGTGGAATCTCGTCAACATGGCCTGATTATTTCTTTGGACTGTCTGAGCCACTGCTACGGGTTGCGTTGCGCCATAAACATTGGTGGTCAGTTTGTTCGTTATTTGGGTCATATTGGATGTATTACTTTGCGGGTAAAGATAGCTCATATGATTTGTGCCACTTACACCGGCTAGGGCGCTTGTTTGTTTAAAGAGTCCTTTTGAAATATCTCCAAACTCTTGGGGAATTGAGTTCATGAAAGCTACGAAGCCTTTTTTTAATGCGGACCAATCTACTGTGGATGCACCGGATGCCCCTGGTATGCTGTTCTTAAAGGAACTGAAGCTAGTCTGAGAGACTGCGCCTTGTGATGTCCTGGCGAGAGGTGTGCTCATGTCAAACCCTAACCCAGCTAAAAACTTTGACCAAGGAGAATTCTGCGAGTTTTTTAGAGCGTTACTGAACCCATCGCCCTGTGAGTTTTTATTAAAGTAGTCATCGACTCCTTTTTGCCATTCCCACGCTTTCTTGCCCTGTTCCTTACCAAGCACAGTATCGTCCACACCCTGGGTGGCGGTATCAAACCCCTCATAAATCTTAGATTTATCACCCGTTAGAAACCCAGTTATTATCTGTAACCCGCCTGTAATTGACCGCACGAAACCATCTATTCTCTCTAGCGTGTCTATCAGATTGGCCTTAAGGATATCACCAAGGCCACCCTTGCCAGCCTTTAACATCAAGTCTCCTATAGCAGTAACTAATCTCACGAAACTATCTGCAAGTTTCCCGATATCCGTCCCGAATTTTTCTAAATCACCATTTTCCTTAATGGTCTTAAAAAAATCAGCAAACCATTCTCCCGTGCTCTGGAGGATTTCACCGAGCTTAAAAACTACAGCTTTGATATCTTTAATAAAATTTTGGAAGGTTTCTGAATTTCCAATACGTTCAAGTGTTGCTCCGAAATCTTTAACCCCTTGGACAATGTCCTTGAGGATACCCATGAAATCCTTCATGTAGCCTTTATCAACAAAGGATTTTTTGAACTTCTCAATCCACTCCCAAAGCTTAGGAAATGCCGACTCTCCACCACTCATGTAGGTGTTAAAGTCATCGACAAGGAGCAAGAGAGCCGTTAACCCAAGGACAAACGCACCAAATGGATTACTTGCCATCTTAATCAATGAAATGGCCGTAAAGGCTCCGGCGGCAGCACCTAATGCATCCCTAATACTCCACGCTGCCTTAGCCAACCTCACGACCCAACTCGTTACCTCTGCGACTCTCTTTGTCCACTGAGGCATGTTTTCCTGAATCTTATCGTTAATTTCAGTTAACCAATTCTTAACGTTACCCATCGGACCAGCAAGGTACTTCGTTAGGTAGTAACCAATCCATTGTAAAGCGTATGTCCCCTCAAGCTTTAAACGTTGAAATTGGAACGTTATCTCGCGAACTCCCTGCATTTGCTTCGTATATTCGTCTGTTGGGACGGCCATTTCTCTGGCTTGGCGGTTAAGTTCAAGGTATTTATTCATGAGCTCAGGGCTCAGATAGAGGTCATTTATACTGACACCCAAGGCATCAATAGAAGCCTTGTATGCTTTAGCAGCGTCTTTGGACATCCAGAGAGACCTGGCCTGCATCTCGATAGCTAAATCTGACTGCGCTAGGCTATGCATAAACTTTGCTAAGCCTACAGTAGCGGCTGCTACGAAAGTCGCAATCCCTGTGGTAGCCTTGGCGAAGTCCTTGACGCTCTCATTAGCGAAGTGCGCAACCGATGCTTCAGCTGTCTTCATCGCATTTTGAGTAGTATTTAAAGAACTGTTATCGACCTTAAATCCCAAACTAACAAGGTATTCACGTATGGTTTCGATCACTTACTGTTCATCCTTCCTAGCTTCCTGTGCTCTTCGTTCATTTTCGTGTTTAACCTCAAGGAGTTCATGCAGGTCAAGTAGGTCATCAAAGGTGTAAGTCCCATCAAACACCTCATGCTGCTTCCAGTGCCCAGAAATTACACCTGCATATGCAAATTCATCTATATTTTCACAGTGGACTGGATCGAATTCATGGCGCCTTCCACTATCGAAGAGAAGACGCTTTCGGAGAAAAAACCAGTCACGTTAAACATCAGCGCATGCGCAACCAAAGCGAGAGTTGATGCGGAATTGGTATCTAGTCCACTAACGCCAAATGTACCATCGTTATTCATTACTTTTGTTGGCCCAGCGGGGAGAGTCTCGAAGCACACCTGCAAACATTTGTCGTGGATGTAGTTAAATTCTTCCTCGGACAGTCCCGATAAACCCGATGTAATGCTGGTAATATCAATTCCTTTTAGATCAGGTGTTTTGCCGCTTTCAACCTTAATCTTGTTTATGTCCAGGCCTTTAAGCATTGGTCCAATGATCCCCGCGACTTTAATGAGCATAAAACTACCAGTTCGAGCGTCAAACTTTTTAACAATGAATTTACGGCCCTTAATTTCAACCTCTTTGTGATCTGCGAACTTTTCCATGATAAAAATCCTCCTCATATTTTGCGTTTTGCATTAATTAATTAAGTTCATACCCGTTAACTTAAAGCCTTAACTTATTGATTCTCAGCCATATGCGTGCTTTGGCGCTTAAGATTCTCGCAACATCTTTTACCAATGCTAACACCTCCTTTCAATTGGGGTATTTCAGCCTCAAGGGTAAGCAAAGAACGAGAAGACCACCCCTTGTGTCGGGAGGTTCATTCTCGCTCTCTAATCAACATCCTTATTGGGTATCCATTTCAGCGTTCCTTCGAAAAAAGTTACTTCGCGCGGAGCTTTGTCTCGATCCATGTGTTTTACGACCGCTACCAATGCCTGGTTGGTTACCTCAATTTTGTCGGTGGAAATATCATGGGTCTTATTAAAGTAACCGGCATAGATTTTATCTGTTAAGGGACAGGTAAAAACCTTGATGTTTTCCAACTTCCTTGCCATTAAGAGCACACCCTCTCTGAGATCATCCAAGTGACCTATTTAAAGCCTGCACCCCCTAGTGGTACCTGCCGTAAACAGTTTCACTAACCGTCAGATTCAGATTGAACTTTTCATTGACCGCCATCAGACTTACGGTCTCATTTAAAATCTCTTGGCGTTGGACGAGCATGCTCGGTGTCATTTCCCTTCTTAACCATTTTTGGATAGCCGTGTATGTTAGATACTGCCTTGTTGGCAATTGTGTTAGTCTTGATGAAATCCACACGAACAGGCTTTATTAAACTGGCATTTAGGCGGCCCATGGCTTCACGTTGATGCTCCTTGTCGAGCATCCGAAAGATTTGGAAGCCTTCTAGGCCAGTTGATTGCCGAAGTTGTCTGAGCATTTCAAAAATCCAGCGTTTGAATTCCTTAGCTTCCTTTTTGCGACTTTCGAAAACCGTTTCATAAATACCGTATTCGTTGACGATGAGCATCTCTTGTGTGCCACCTGCTGTTTCAAGGGGGTGCTTTGAAACGACCTCCTTAGGTAATCTTGCATTTACCTTTTTAGCAGTAAGACCTAATGCTGTCGTTACGTCGGCTAGTACTCCCCACTAGTCGCTAGGGTTCACTTCGACAAAGCGGATTTCGTGACCGAGCCAGTTCTCGATTTGCATATTCACTAGTTTACTTCCTCCTTACACTTTCGAAGTACATATCAGAGCATAAGAATAGGCACTGCGTTTTCGCAATGCCTTAAACCCTCACTCATTTGGTCAGAAAAAAGAAGGGCTTATTATCCCTTCCTAGCTTCGTATTCTTTCACCTTCCGGTAAAACGTTGCCTTACTTAGTCCACTTAATTCCATTGCCTTTACCGCTGTGATCTCATTCCCCCTCCATTGCTTGTAAGCCTCTCTGAAATCATCTGATATTTCTATCGTCACTGGTCTCCCAATGCCTTTACCGTTATTCCTTGCCTTCAATGCGGATATACCCTCAGCTTGCCTAGACTTGATCTTGTCTCGTTCCTTCTGGGCCATGTAGGATAATAGCTCAAACACTATGTTACTTATCAAGGTCTTTTCCAGTGTGTCCTTGCCCTTAGTGTTTAGCATTGGAGTGTCTATGACCACGATATCAACGCCCATTTTGATTAGCCTGTTCCATTCATCCTTAATCATGTTCATGTCTCTGCCTAGCCGATCCAGCTCTTTAATCACGAGTGTATCACCAACTCTTAACAAGGTGTCCCTTAGTGATGTATACCCCGCTCTATTAAAGTCTTTGCCGGATGCCTTGTCTGTGATGATATCTCTTTCATCGACGACATACTCTGCCAATTCTATCAGCTGCCTATCTAAGTTTTGTTCTTTCGTACTTACTCTTGCATACCCGTAAACCTTATTCATATCTCAACGCCTCCAATACACTTACTCTCTATATACATAGTAT
>DATMYU010000292.1:0-2785 GCA_035560775.1 Desulfosporosinus sp. | reverse complement strand
CTATAGTACCTTATATAAAGTATACAGAGCGAGGTGTTTCCATTTTGTCAATAATTCAAACAAAAAAGCTAACAAAGCGTTATGGTGCGAAAAATAGTGTCTGTAATATTAGCCTCACAGCTAATGAAGGTGAAATATATGGTTTTTTAGGTTTGAACGGCGCCGGAAAAACAACCACAATGCGTATGCTGCTAAAAATGATTCGGTCTACATCCGGTGAAATTTATTACTCGGGACAATCAATTTCTAAACTACCTGCTGAATTTTGGAATCAGGTGGGCTACTTGATTGAAACACCGCATGCTTATCCAAACTTTACTGTCGCGGAAAACCTGATCTTATATGCCAAGCAAAGACTCATCCCCGCTTCGGAAATTAAGCAACGAGTGGATAACATCTTACAGCAACTATTGTTAGATCCTTACCGGCAGGTTAAGGTAAAAGACCTTTCCTTAGGAAACAATCAAAAAATTGGCTTAGCCAAGGCCCTGATTCATCGACCGAAAATTCTTTTGTTAGACGAGCCAACCAACGGATTAGACCCGGAGGGGTTAGTGGCCGTACGCCATTCTTTAATCGAAATGGCCAAAAACGGGACGACTGTTTTTATCTCAAGCCATCTGCTGGACGAGATGGAAAAAATAGTAGACAGGATTGGAATCCTGGCTCATGGCCGCCTGTTACGGGAATTAAACGTTTCCGAATTTGAACGAGAAAGACAGTCCAGGCTTTATATAAAAACGGATGGTTCGGTCAAGAATCTTGCGGGTTACCTTACGACAAAACGCTTGCCATACCAACAGTTAAGTGAGGCGGAACTACTTGTCTCGGGTATCTCAATGAACCAATACGCTGCTTTATTGCATCAGTTAGAGCAAGAGAAATTAAACCCGATGATTTTTCACCCTGTCAAGGAAAGCTTAGAAGAATTCTTCCTTAGAATTATTAAGGAGGGGCATCATGATGAAACAGTTATGGTCAATGATTAAAATTGAGCTATATAAAATAGTACGAGGTCATATACCCATCTATATTCTGGCCTTTTATAGCTTTTTGTTATTTATTCACATGCAGGATAAGACATGGGAGGCATTTTTAAATGGTACTTTTTTTATGTATTCTACCGTCATTGGCCTCATGGGATTCGGTATTTTAAGCAGTTGGGTATTTGGTCGGGAATATCAGGATCAAACGTTTAAAGATCTTTTATCATTGCCAATTTCCCGTACGAGTTTAGTTTGCGCCAAGTTTTTGGCTTTAGAATTGTGTTTTATCGGTATCACTGCGCTGGCCATTGGGGCGACTTTCGCCCTGGGTGCTTGTTTTAATTTAGCAGATTTTAATGGATTGTTGGCTGGAAGCCTTGTAAAACGGTTGGTCATCGCAACATTTTATAATGTCAGTCTTAGTTTTCTGTTCCCTTTGATTGCCAGTATGGCACGGGGTATTTTGGCTCCCGTCAGTATTTCGTTTGGAGCTTTAATTATGGCTGTTATTTTTGGATCACAACCTGTGGGTCGCTATATCCCGTGGTCGATTCCGGGCCTATATTTAAGCAATCCTCAGCTCATTAACTGGGTCAGCAGCGTGTCGATTACCGGTATCGTATTGATTGGTGTCTATGGTACTATATTATGGTGGAATTATGCTGACCAAAAATAGGAGGGTGGACCGTGAGCGATCATGTTAGCCGACGCCGGGGCGTTACACTGGAAAATGCAATTTTAGATCAGGCTTGGCTGCTGCTTCAGCAAATGGGATACGGCAAATTGACCATGGCTGACGTAGCTCAGGCTGCCAAAACCAATAAAAACGCGCTTTATCGCCGCTGGCCCCAAAAATGTCATCTTATGTTTGCCGCTCTAAGCCGACAAGCACCAGCCATAAATTTCGAAATCGGAGATCGTGGCTCGTTGCAAGAAGATTTAACGGCTTTATTTGAAAGTCTAAATCCAATTTTTGAGATGATCAAACCCGATGATCTGCGCGATTTGATTTCAGATATGTTTTCCCATACCACAGCTTACGATTTATTTAATGGTATTAATTACGAAAATAGTATTCGTCAATCCATTGAAACGATTATAACGAGGGCTAATCAGCGCTATGAGATTTCACTTGCGCTCAATACTATATCTGAAAAGGCTCTGAATTTACCGTCCCTGCTGATTATCAACGAAATTGTCCTGCATGGAAAGCTCACAGGGACGAGTATTGAGGACATCATCAATAGTATTTTGCTCCCGATATATAGAGCCTAATCTTTAAAGATTAGGCTTGAGAATAAAGGGGGGATTGACAAAAAGATTGGTTGAAACTATAATTGTTACAGGTGATGTTATGAGAATAAATACTCGTTTTCCTGTTGCAGTTCATATTTTAGCTTTACTGGCTCTTAATCAAGAGACAACGACAACTTCGGAGTTAATTGCTAAAAGCGTTAATACCAACCCGGTTGTAATTCGCAGAATCAATGCAATGCTGAAAAAAGCCAAGCTCATTACGATTAAAGCCGGTGTGGGAGGAGCCTATCTAAATTTATCACCCCAAGAGATTACATTATTAGATGTTTATAATGCGGTCAAATCATCCGAAGATGATCTTCTCTTTGATTTACATTGCAACCCCAGTAAAAAATGCGTTGTAGGCGCCAATATCCATGAAGCACTGTCCGAACCTCTACTCGCCGCCCAAAAAAGCTTGGAAGATTCACTCCAGGAATATACTCTTTTTGATGTAGCGGAGAAAATCAGAAAAAGCTTGACAGAAGGATAAAATAAAATTT
>DATMYU010000291.1:0-2834 GCA_035560775.1 Desulfosporosinus sp. | reverse complement strand
ATTTTATGGTTCTTTTAACAGGTCGAATTGGTAAGATAAATATTGATTTCAATATTCGGGATAAAGGTGTACCTAGAGAAACTGAGGTTAAGAACTTCCCCCATGCTATCTTAGATGGTACGTTTAATCGGGATTATCAATTATTCCGAGATTTTCTTATCGATTACGGGACAACATTGAAGATTCCACCTAAGAGTATGTTGAAAAAAATGGATAGTATATTTTCCGATTTCCTGATTAATTTTCTTGGTGTGCCCAGGGAACGTGTTATTTTTGCTCGCGGAGAATTTGATTTAAAGAATTTAGAAATTGGCATGAAACAGAGTTGGGTGTGGCCCCATTAAACGAACAGGCAGATGATCTAAGTAGAAGGAGGAACCGTATGAAGGCTGTCATCTTAGCCGGTGGACTGGGAACCCGCATTTCCGAAGAAACGCATTTAAAACCTAAACCGATGATTGAGATCGGTGGAAAACCTATCCTGTGGCATATAATGAAAACATATTCGGCTTATGGCATTCATGATTTTATTATCTGCTGCGGTTATAAGGGCTATATGATCAAAGAGTATTTCGCAAATTATTTTTTACATATGTCTGATGTTACCATTGACTTTGTTAACAATTCGATGGAGGTTCACGAGCATCATGCCGAGCCATGGAAGGTAACGTTAGTAGATACAGGGGACCAGACCATGACTGGTGGGCGTCTGAAACGCGTACAGAAGTTTATTGGCGAAGAAACCTTTTGTTTCACATATGGTGATGGTGTTAGTAATGTCAATATAGAAGAGCTTATCAGATTTCATCGTGAACAGGGAACATGGGGGACTATAACAGCAGTACAGCCGCCTGGGCGCTTTGGATCATTAGATATGGAAGGATGTCGCATTACTACCTTTGAAGAGAAACCACAGGGGGACAGTGGTTGGATTAATGGAGGCTATTTCGTTTTAGAGCCGCAAGTATTTGACTTGATTGCAGGTGACTCTACAACGTGGGAGCGGGAACCTCTGGAAGATTTGGCACAAAACAAGCAACTCTCAGCTTTTCAGCATTCGGGGTTTTGGCTACCTATGGACACCCTGCGTGATAAAGTGAAGCTGGAAGAACTTTGGGACTCAGGGAACGCTCCTTGGAAGGTTTGGTGAAATGAAAACATTTTGGCAGGAAAAACGTGTATTCCTGACGGGTCATACTGGATTTAAAGGAAGTTGGTTAAGCTTGTGGCTTCAAGCTTTAGGCGCAGAAGTTACGGGTTATTCATTGGAACCTCCTTCAGTTCCGTCTTTATTTGAGGTAGCAAATGTTGCGGATGGAATGCAATCCATAACGGGCGATATCTTAGATTTGCCACGATTGCAAAAGACGTTACAGGAAAATAAGCCTGATATACTCATTCATATGGCCGCACAGTCGTTGGTACGAAAATCCTACCAATTTCCCATTGACACGTTCTCTACCAATATTATGGGCACGGCAAACGTGCTTGAGGCGGCACGCCATGTAGATAGCATCCGGGTGGTTGTCAGTGTGACAAGTGATAAATGTTATGAAAACCAGGAGTGGGTATGGGGATATCGCGAGAATGAGCCAATGGGCGGACACGATCCCTATAGCTGTAGCAAAGGTTGTGCTGAACTGATCATCGCTAGCTACCGTCGTTCTTTTTTTTCATCAAAACAATCCGCGAATATTGCCAGTGTCAGGGCAGGAAATGTAATCGGTGGAGGTGATTGGGCAGCCGATCGAATTGTTCCTGATTGTATTCGCGCCATTACTAAAGGGAAACCAGTCGTTATTCGTAATCCTAACGCTATTAGGCCTTGGCAGCATGTATTGGAACCTTTGGCCGGTTATCTGCTCTTGGCTCAGAGACTATGGGATGATGGTCAGAATTATGCAGAAGGCTGGAATTTCGGTCCTGATGTAAAACATTCTGTATCTGTAGGATCCATGGTCGACGTTTTGTGCCATATGTGGGGTGAAGATGCTAAATGCCGCGTAGAGGGTGACGAACATTTGCATGAAGCGAACTACTTGAAACTGGATTCATCAAAAGCCATTCAAAAATTAGCTTGGCGACCGTTATTAACAATGCAGGAAACAGTAGCTATGACCGTAGCTTGGTATACACGATTTTATGAGGGCCAAGATCCACGAATTGTAACTTTAGAGCAAATTGCAGAGTATCAAACCTTGTGTAAGGAGAATAGGGATGCCTGATAATAAATGTCGTTTTTGTGGTACTCATCTGAAAGATACTGTGGTGGATTTAGGAATGTCACCTTTATCTAATTCGTATGTCTCCGATGAGCAGCTTAATGCCAGAGAAATATTTTATCCACTTCATGTTTATGTATGTTCTGAGTGCTTCTTGGTTCAGTTGGAGGAGTTTGAAAGTCCCGATGCTATATTTAATGATTATGCTTATTTTAGTTCCTATTCCGATACTTGGTTGAATCATGCACAGCAATATACAGAAGCAATGCATGAGCGGTTTGCCATTACAAATCAAAAACTAGTTGTAGAGATTGCCAGCAATGACGGTTATTTATTGCAATATTTCCATGCGAAAGGTATTCCAATATTGGGTATCGAACCAGCGGTTAACGTGGCTCAAACAGCCATAGAAAAAGGGATTCCCACTGTCATAGAATTTTTCGGTAGTGGATTAGCGCAAAAATTGAATGATGATGGAGTAAAAGCGGATTTATTACTCGGTAATAATGTGTTAGCACATGTTCCAGATATCAATGACTTTGTTACCGGAATGAAAATTCTTTTAAAAAATGATGGCGTTATTACAATGGAATTTCCCCACCTATTGAAACT
>DATMYU010000290.1:0-2185 GCA_035560775.1 Desulfosporosinus sp. | reverse complement strand
CCTTTTTCTAATATACTTTTCAAATGCATGTCGCTAGATCCTATTTGCACCATAAACCTTAGGATGGGTATTGAGTCTTGCCGACAAAACACCACCGCTGTTCCGGCGGCTTCGTATACCCTACCTAAACTCGGCTGAATCCTGTCCCATCAAGGGAGAGCGTCGCAGCAAATGCTTGATGGTCCACTCCTGCGTTAAAATGCCCTTCGCAAGGTCCTTGCAGGCACCGCCAATGAGCCATGATTTTAAGCATTCCTTTCAAGAAGACAGACCGTCTCCGCGTGCCTTGAGGATACAAAAAAGATGCCGCTTGAAGCTGGTAACTCCTTGGTGGATATCCATCATTTGCTCGGGGATTTAAAGGAACTCGCAAATAGCTTGATTTACCCTATCCGGATTGTCCTGGTTGGAGTTGTGTCCGGCATTATTAATCATTTGCAGCACACAGTTTGGATCACTCTCAGCCCAAGGAATTGCAATCTTTCGAATATTCCCCGACCTGTCGTCAGCGCCGCATAAGAGCAGCACAGGTTTTGGAAACCGGTATTTTTGATCCTCGTGGAGACACGCCGCCAGTGACATCATCACCTCAATGAAATCAGACTTGTTCATTCGGGCAAAACAGTCCCGAACATATTGTTTGACTGCTTCCATGTTGCCGCACGCATCGGCGCTCTGACGTATCAGAGTTTGCCACGGATATAGATGAAAAATAGGCTTTGCCAGCTTCAGCATAAGTTTTTCGACGGCAGTCAATCTGCCGGTATTTCGTGTGCAATCGATCAGTACCAGCTTTGAAACCATCTCCGGCTTGCGGTATAAGATTTCCTGAGCAAGATTGCCGCCCATAGATTGTCCAATAAGTATCGCATTGGAAATCTGATGTATCTCACAGAACTTGAGAAAATCATCAATCATGTCTTCAAAGTTGAATTTCATAGTTGCTGCCAGTTGTGATAAGCCGTGGCCACGTGCGTCCCACAACAGCAAATTATAGCGTTTATCAAAGATTGGCAGCTGTGGCTCAAACATTCTGTGATCGCAGCCCGCACCGTGCAGAAAAATAACATAATCCGGTGTATTGCCTGGCCTGTGCCAGTAGTATATTTCGCAACCTTTGTTTTCGAATGTGCTATGCTGTAAATCCATCATCTACCCTCCTCTGCAATAAACAACAGCATTCTGTATGCCTTGAGGATACAAAAAGATGTCGTGTCCCTCTGGCACCATTTACCGTACAAAACGCCAACGCAAACTATAAGCAGTTATCCAAGTGCCTTCGTACTTTTCATCCCACTCTTCATTGCCCCATCATTACAAAAAAATACAGATGTGCCTTTTACGATAAGGGATGCGGCCCAAATATCTGCTGTGTTATTATCCCCAGCAGGCCGTAAATTAAATGCGGTTACACCTTCGAATACCAGCTCAATTGTGCCGCACCATTGGCTGTCAAAGCCCATTGTTACTTGCGGTAAAACAAGACCTATATCTTTCATTTTAGCAGAACTACTGTCTCCACATGCCTTGAATGTACCAAACTCATCGACATCCCAATTTACTCTGCTTTATATTTGTCTTTTAAAACATCGGAACCAATCCCTGCACCAATCATTAAAATCAGGGGACCAAAATTCCAGAAGAATCCTCCAACCAAAGCGATCTCTGAATCCATCAGTTTATTCACTATCAGCAACCCTAGCTTAATGGCCAGAAGGGTCACACCGGCTAAAAATAAAAAATCAAACAGTAGTTTAAGTTTCGGATGCGCCAATTGCTTGCTGTCTTTTATTACTTTCTGTTTCAAATACTCATCACTCCTCAATAATTCATCAATGGTCAGACCAAAGAGGTCACTGATTGTGATAATGATTTCGATGCTGGGATAATTTTGACCATTTTCCCATTTGGAAACAGACTGTCTGCTGACGTAAAGCTTTTCCGCTAATTCATCTTGGGACCAGCCCTGTTTTTTTCTCTCGTTTTTTATCCTATCAGCAAAACTCATCTCATCAATTTCCTTTCTCAAGTTTCACTCCATTATTATTTAAGATTGTGACATATGTAAAGCGATCATTTGTTGCATGGCTCCGCAACCCAAGGTTGCAGGTATAGGCAGCTTATTACTCCGGCATAAAAAGAGCGTCCCTACACCCACATTGCCAGCTTTTAATATTCCCTTTTC
>DATMYU010000289.1:0-2112 GCA_035560775.1 Desulfosporosinus sp. | reverse complement strand
GCCGGTTTTTATAAAGAGTTAATGCTTGAAGTTGATTGGCGAGTCATCGTAGGCTTAGGTAATGAGTCGGTCTATGAGACATCAATAACATTACACCATATTTATGGTTTCCCATATATTCCTGCTAGCGCAGTGAAGGGTGTTGTGAGAAGTTGGATGATTACAATGCAATTTGATTGTGATGAAGATAAAGCCATTAGTGATGAAGGATTCAAAAAAATATTTGGAACACAAGATGTTGCAGGAAAAGTCTGCTTCTTTGATGCTTTTCCTGCTTCACCACCAGATATTATGGTGGATATTATTAATCCACATTATGGGGATTATTATGTCGAGAAAAAAGATGCATCAGGAAATCTAATCCCACCTGCTGATTATCTTACCCCGATTCCAATCCCTTTTTTGACTGTTAACAATACAGCGTTTCTGTTTGTCATTGGGATTAGGGAGATCGATAATGACTGCATTAAAAGTGGTATATTTGAAAACAAAAACATCCTAGATACAGCAAATATTTGCCTCAAAAAGGCTTTGATAGAGCATGGTATTGGTGCGAAAACTTCTGTAGGTTATGGTTATATGACGCTTCCAGTCGGAGGACAAAAGCAATGAATGTTATTACTTTTGAATGCGAAATTATTACACCCATGTTTCTCGCTGGAGCAGATGTCTCAAAAGCGGAACTTCGACCTCCTTCCATAAAAGGGGCTCTGAGATTTTGGTGGAGAGCATTGAATGGACATTTGCCACTTGTAGACTTACAACAGCATGAATCAGCAATATTTGGTGGTGGTGGTGATAAAGCAGTACGAAGTGCTTTATCTTTGCGGGTTAAATATCCTCAAAGACTAAATACATCATATGGTTTACCAAAAAATGAATCAAAGACAATAACATATGGGGCAAGAAATATTAACGTCGATCTACTTAAGTATCTTGCGTATGGTGCACATGACAGGCCGTTTATTAACATAAACGAAAGCTTTTCAGTCATTTTTCAGTATGATAATAAAATAGATCTTAAAAGTCATATTTTATTGCCTTTTTATTTGGTATCTATATTCGGTGGATTAGGTGCAAGAAATCGAAATGGATTCGGCTGTTTTCGAATTAAGTCCATTATTCCAAACCATGAGATTGATAAAGATATTGGGCGGTTTATCTCTAAAATCAAGCCGGTACATCCTGAAAAAGATTTTACTTGCTTTTCGAGCGGTCTTAAGCTTTACAAAACCAAGACGCCTCAAATGGAATGGAATAAAGTTCTAGGAGAGTTAGGGTGGGCATATTTAAATGCAAGAAAAAGTATTGACAGTTTACATAATTATGATAATCGAGCATATCTTGCAACCCCGATTATTCAAAGCAGAGTTCCTTGGCATAGAGAGGAAAGACAAGCTAAACAGTATTTTTTTAGCGTAACCAAAAACTCTCATGGAAGCTATGATGGATGGATTTTATTTCTTCCTTACAAGCATCCCAGGAACATACTCAAGTACAAAGCAGCTACAACAAGCCTTAATACGTTATTAAAGGCAAATTTAGTTGAATTGATGTAGGTATGCGTATAACCCTAGAACTATCCCACCGCAATCCGTCGATAACGCTGCCGGTCAATAACTCCTATCTGCTCTCCTCCCTCATCTACAACATCGTCGATAGAAGCTCAAGCGAGTATGCCGAGCGGCTGCATGCTGAAGGGTACCGGCTGCAGAACAGGGCGTTCAAGCTGTTCACCTTTTCGCCGCTGTACACGGCCAACCGGCGCAAGTGGGAGATGCATGAGGATGGAACCATGAGCACGAGGGAGCGGCTGCTGCATTTCACCATTTCATCGCCCAAAAGCGAGTTCATCGAGCATCTGGTGGTTGGGCTGCTGCACGAGCCGTTTGTTTCTGTAGGAAAAGAGCGGTTCAGGGTCGAGACCGTCCGGCGGCTCGATGCTCCCGAAATATCCGGCGACATGCGCTTCGTTGCGCTCTCGCCAATTGTCTGCGCCACCAAGCGTCCTGGCGGTCAGTACGCCCAGTATCTGTTTCCCGGTGACGACGATTTCGAACGGGTGCTCCAGGAGAACCTCTGCCGCAAGTACGAAGCGCTTCACGGCAGTCC
>DATMYU010000288.1:0-8582 GCA_035560775.1 Desulfosporosinus sp. | reverse complement strand
TAAGAATCCTACTTCAGATAGAGTTTAAGATTCCCTCTGAAGTTTGGCTGAAATCATCTAGGAGCCTGTATATTCAAACATTGAAAGTACGTACAACATCGAACTACGAAAAGGGGACTCAAGCATGATTGAACGATATACGCTTCCTGAAATGGGCAGAATTTGGACAGACGAGCATCGCCTTTCACTATGGTTAAAAATAGAAATCGCAGCTTGCGAAGGGTGGGCCAAACTAGGCAAGGTTCCGAATAAGGCAGTCGAGGTCATTCGAGAGAAGGCTTCTTTTTCCTGGGAAAGGGTACAAGCCCTGGAGGAAGTGACTCAACATGATGTGTTGGCTTTCTTGACTAATGTAGCAGAGAATGTGGGCGATGAAGCAAAGTACATACATCTAGGTCTTACGTCTTCAGATGTACTGGATACAGCCTTATCTCTGCAATTAGTTGAAGCGTCGGATATTTTGCTGGCTAAAATGGACGCTTTAGAAGTTGTCCTGCGTCGCAGAGCGTTAGAACATCGTGATACACTTATGATGGGGCGAACGCATGGGATTCACGCTGAACCGATAACCTTAGGGTTAAAGTTTGCTTTGTGGTTTGACGAAATTAGACGGCAAAAGAGGCGCTTAGCCTTTGCCCGTGAGGAAATACGGGTGGGGAAAATATCTGGGGCTGTGGGGACGTTTGCTAATGTAGATCCGCAAGTTGAAGCGCATGTTTGTCAAGTTCTGAACTTAGAGCCGGCTCTAATATCCAATCAAATACTCCAACGCGATCGGCATGCCTGTTTTATGACGACACTTGCCGGTATTGCCAGCTCACTCGACAAAATGGCGACAGAGCTGCGCAACTTACAGCGAACCGATGTTCATGAAGTAGAAGAAGCCTTTGGAAAAGGGCAGAAAGGTTCTTCGGCGATGCCTCACAAGAAAAATCCCATTACGCCGGAACGCATTTGTGGCATGGCCCGAGTTGTTCGTGCGAATGCCCAAGTCGCTTTGGAAAACGTAGCTTTATGGCACGAGCGGGATATCTCTCACTCTTCAGCAGAACGTATGATATTGCCGGATAGCACCATTGCTTTAGACTATATGCTTCATAAGATGACACAGCTTATGGATCGCTTGCAGGTTTTTCCGGAACAAATGAGGATCAACATCGATAAGGGATTTGGTTTGGTTTTCTCGCAACGCGTTATGCTTACCTTAGTTGAAAAGGGTATCAGCAGGGAAACCGCGTACGCCTTGGTGCAACGCAATGCCATGGAAGCCTGGAATACCAAAGAACAATTTCAAAGCTTGATCAGCAGAGATCCCAATGTTCGGGAATACTTAGACGAGCAAGAAATTGCTGCCTTATTTGATTATGAATACCATACAAAGCACGTAGCGGACATTTTTCAGCGCTTAGGACTTGTGTAGGGTGAATCCCAATGGATTGTAATTTCATTTTATTCATCGGCTTGGCTACGAGGTGGAAGGAACAGAAGAAAAATTTGGGGAAGTAAGAAAGGGGTAAGATTATGGAAAAGTTAGAATTAATGTATGAGGGAAAAGCAAAGAGAGTCTATGCGACAGATGAAAGTGGCTATTTATGGGTGGTATACAAAGATGATGCGACTGCTTTGAACGGAAAGAAAAAAGGAACAATTCACGATAAGGGGGAAATCAATAACCAAATATCGGCACTTTTCTTTGAAGAAATAGAAAAAGCGGGAATCTTAACACATTTCGTGAGGCGTTTAAGCGATCGGGATATGCTCGTACGCTCTCTTAAAATGATCCCTCTTGAAGTTGTTGTGCGTAACGTTGTAACTGGGAGCTTAGGCAAGCGTCTTGCAGTGCCAGAGGGCTTTGTTCTTCCCCAACCGGTTGTAGAATTGTATTATAAAGATGATGAACTGGGAGATCCAATGGTCAATGAAACCCATATTGCTGCGATGGAATGGGCAAGTGCTGCAGATGCTAAAGAAATCCAGGCCACTGGCTTAAAGATTAATAAAATATTACAGGATATCTTGGTCAAAGCTGGGATCGAGCTAATTGACTTTAAGTTAGAGTTTGGCGTAGCGGATGGAAAAGTCTATCTTGGCGATGAAATATCTCCAGATACTTGCCGTTATTGGGATATAGAAACTCGGGAAAAGCTGGACAAGGACCGTTTCCGGCAGGATCTCGGTCGACTTGAAGAGACGTATCAAGAAGTTTATCGTCGAGTAAAAGAGGTCCTCGCACCTGCTTAACATGAAAGTAGTCATTAATTAAGAGTGAACGTTGCAGTTTGAAGTGACGATTAAGGACCGTCTGGATGGGATGCACAAACGAATGTACTTTGGCGCAAGAGCTAAAACTTTTGTAGAGAGGGGGGGGGGCCGAACGTGTTTGAATTTGGAGATGACAAGCTGAAAGAAGAATGTGGCGTCTTTGGGATTTATGCCCCCGATCAGGATGTAGCCCGTTTAACTTACTACGGGCTTTATGCCTTACAGCATCGAGGACAGGAAAGCGCTGGAATCGCGGTTTCGAATGGAGATAGCATTGCCTTGCATAAAGAAATGGGTTTGGTGTCGGAAGTGTTTTCCGACCGTATAGTGGAGAGCTTGAAGGGGAAAATGGCGATCGGGCATGTTCGATACTCCACTACAGGTTCGAGCTTGCTTGCCAATGCCCAGCCTTTGGTGGTGCACTACCAAAAGGGTATGATGGCCTTAGCCCATAATGGAAATTTAACAAATGCTATTGAATTACGTGAAGAACTGGGAAAAAACGGAGCAGTTTTTCAAACAACGATTGATAGTGAAGTGATCATTAATCTCATTACTCGTTATCGTCGGGAGTCCTTGGAAGATGCATTAGTCAAGACTATGATGGATTTACGGGGGGCGTACGCCCTAGTGATCTTGGCAGAGGATAAACTTTTTGGGATTAGAGACCCTCACGGGGTACGTCCCTTATGTATTGGGCGACTGGAAGACAGGTATTGCCTGTCCTCAGAAAGTTGTGCTCTAGATACCATTGGAGCAGAATTCGTGAGGGATGTGGAACCTGGTGAAATTATAGTAATCGATGAAGAGGGGCTACACTCACGTCAGGGACTGTTCCAGAAAAAGCGTGCGTCTTGTGCCTTTGAATATATCTATTTTGCTCGACCAGACAGCACAATAGACCAGTTGAATGTTTCCGAGAGTCGGCGTCAGATGGGCATTGAACTGGCCCGTGAATTCCCGATTGAGGCAGATATTGTGATTGCAGTCCCAGACTCGGGGACTGCTTCGGCCTTGGGGTATGCTACAGCGCTGGGAATCCCCTTTGGCGAAGGACTTACCAAAAACCGTTATGTCGGTCGAACCTTTATTCAACCAACACAGGCAATGAGAGAAGTGGGCGTTCGTTTAAAGCTCAATGCTAATGCGGGCGTCCTGAAAGATAAACGTGTTGTGATGATTGATGATTCGATCGTTCGAGGAACCACTAGTTCCAAGCTGGTGGATATGGTTAGAAAAGCAGGCGCTAAAGAAGTACACTTCTTAATCAGTTCTCCTCCAGTAGCCTATCCCTGCTACTATGGAATTGACACAGCGGAGAGGGAAAAGCTGATTGCCAATCAATTTGACGTTGAGGGGATACGGAAATTTATAGGGGCCGATTCACTGCACTATATATCGCATGAGGGCTTGCTACGGGCACTTGATACGAATGCCGTTTGTTTGGCCTGTTTTAACGGATCGTATCCTATTTCTGTTTCGAGTTTAAATCGAGGTAAAAACAATTTTGAATCGCTGAGTTCTTGTCGATAGACGGGTTGTGGTTCGAATATCGAATACCGAATATCGTACACGCAGGTGAGGATTGTCTTAAAATTAGTAAGGAGGAATTAACGTTGGGATACTCTTACCGAGATGCGGGTGTAGACATTCAAGCAGGGGATGAAGTGGTTGAGCGAATAAAGCCAGCAGTTGCCCGGACACTTCGCCCGGAAGTCATCGGAGGGCTTGGCGGGTTTGGCGGACTTTTTAAACTGGATATCATGAAATATCCGGACCCAGTCCTTGTTTCTGGAACGGATGGCGTCGGAACTAAACTACGCCTCGCTTTTCAAATGAATCGGCATGATAGTATTGGACAAGATGCGGTGGCGATGTGTGTTAATGATATCTTGGTTCAAGGGGCAGAACCTTTATTTTTTCTCGATTATCTTGCCGTCGGAAAAGTGAATCCTGAGCGGGTCGCCGAGGTCGTAACTGGGATTGCAAGAGCGTGTGAAATGACGGGATGCGCCTTAATCGGGGGAGAAACGGCAGAAATGCCTGGCTTTTATGCTGAGGATGAATATGATATTGCCGGGTTCTCAGTCGGCGTTGTGAATCGGGATCACTTGATTGACGGATCAAAAATCAAAGCGGGGGATGTGCTTATTGGTTTGGCCTCCACTGGACTTCATAGCAATGGATATTCCTTAGCGCGGAAAGTATTTGAAACGTATCCTTTAGATGAGGTGTTTCCAGAGTTAGGTGAACCGCTCGGAGAGGCTTTGCTACGTCCGACACGGATTTATGTTCCAGCGATTTTACCGCTGCTTCCGGGGAAACAAATCCTAGGCATGGCTCATATTACGGGGGGGGGATTAACGGGTAACGTCCCGAGGGTCTTGCCGCCAGGTCTGGGAGTTCAAATTGATACATCGACCTGGGAACGCCCTCCAATTTTTGCGTTGCTTCAACGTCTCGGCGATGTGGAATGGTCAGAAATGTATAAGACCTTCAACATGGGTGTTGGCTTTGTTCTCATCGTCCGCCCAGAAGATGAGGGTCAGGTTCGTCAAAAGTTGGATGAGTTAGGAGAGACAAGTTTTGTAATGGGCAGTGTTGTACCCGGAGAAGGGGTGTCATATTGAGGACAGCGATACTGGTTTCGGGACGAGGGAGCAACCTCCAAGCCTTAATTGAAGCCTGCAAAATAGGAACCCTTCCTATCACGATTGTGGGAGTAGGGTCTGATCAATTGGGAGTCGGAGCGCTCCAGCGGGCAAAAGAGGCAGGAATTCCTACTCGCGTTTTTCAAGTTGAGGATTACCCCCATCGTCAAGCTCAAGAGGATGACCTGTTGATCTGGATGAGGGAAAATCGGGTGGAGCTTTTGCTCCTGGCGGGGTATATGAGAGTGTTAGGTTCACAATTTATTCGTCAGGCTAATTTTCCAGTTATGAATATACATCCCTCGTTGCTTCCGGCCTTCCCTGGGCTCCATGCTCAGCGTCAGGCCTTGGATTACGGGGTTAAAGTAAGTGGCTGTACCGTACATATAGTAGATGAAGGATTGGACAGTGGTCCGATTGTTTTACAGGAAGCGGTACCTGTGTTGTCGGGGGATACGGAAGAAAGCTTGGCGCAAAGAATCTTAGAGGTGGAACATCGACTCTATCCGGAGGCCGTCCGATTGATGGTTTTAGGTAAAGTGAAGCCTACAGGGCGCCGAGTCCAGATTTTACAGCAGGAGGGGTTAGGATGAAACGAAGAGTTATTATAAGCGTTTCGGACAAGACGGGGATTGTTGATTTTGCGCGGGGACTGGTGGAGTTAGACTTTGAATTGATTTCGACCGGGGGGACTTACAAAGCCTTAGACGAAGCTAATGTTCCGGTTAAGTATGTTAGTGAGGTCACGGGATTCCCCGAGGTTTTGGATGGCAGAGTAAAGACTCTCCATCCTTTGATTCACGGTGGAATTTTAGCGCGGGATAGTGTTCAACATCGGGAACAAATGGAGCAAAACGGGATTGGTTTTATCGACTTGGTTGTGGTCAATCTTTATCCGTTTCGAGAGACGATTGCCAAGCCGGGCGTGAGTTTTGAAGAAGCGATTGAGAATATTGATGTTGGTGGACCGACAATGGTTCGCGCCGCTGCTAAAAATCATGGACGGGTTACTGTTTTAGTCAATCCGGAGTCCTATGGAGAGGTCTTGAGCGTGTTGCGCAAAGAGGGTAACGTTTCGGCGGGCATGCGCAAGAAACTGGCGGCCGAAGCCTTTGCCCATACAGCAGAGTACGACCGCCTGATTGCCGGGTACTTAGAACGGCAGCTTGAACCGACGGGCAGTTTTCCGCTAACGCTTCGCCTAACGGCTCAAAAAGTTCAAGAGTTGCGTTATGGAGAGAACCCACAGCAAAAGGCAGCTTTTTATATTAACACAGAAGCTGGGGAGGGAGCCTTAGCCAACGGAAAACAACTTCAAGGCAAAGAACTCTCTTATAATAATTGGGTAGATATGGACGCTGCTTGGAAGATTGTGCGCGAATTTGAATCGTGTGCGGCGACGATCATCAAGCACACCAATCCCTGTGGAGTCGCTTTGGGTAAGACGCCTCTAGAGGCTTACCAGAGTGCTCTGGCAGCCGATCCGGTTTCCGCCTTTGGCGGGATTATTGCCTTCAATCGGGTGGTTGATGGAATCTGTGCGGAAGCAATTAAAGAGTGTTTCTATGAAGTTATCATCGCGCCAGAATTTAGTCCGGAAGCTCGAGAAATTCTTAGTGCGAAACCAAATCTCCGACTCTTTGTGGTTGGAAGAGGAAACGATGCTAAGATAAATTCTGGCTGGGCTTTCAAAAGTATTGATGGGGGTTATCTCGTTCAAGAGGTTGACCGAGGGACAACAGCGGTTAGCGAATGGGAGACTGTGACAGACATAAAGCCTACGGAAGTGGATCTTGTAGCGCTGGACTTTGCTTGGCGGGTTGTCAAGCATGTGAAGTCTAACGCCATTGTGCTTACAGATCATAGCAAAACACTGGGGGTTGGGGCTGGGCAAATGAATCGGGTAGGATCAGTTAATATTGCCCTTGGACAAGCTGGCGATAAGGTTAAAGGGGCATATTTAGCATCCGATGCTTTCTTTCCTTTTCCAGACTCGATTGAAGCGGCGGCTAAGGCAGGGATTCGGGCAATCGTTCAGCCAGGAGGATCGATTCATGATGCAGCAGTCATCGAGGCCGCCAATCGGTTAAATGTGATTATGGTCTTTACTCATCGGCGTCATTTTCAGCATTGATTAGAGATCATTATTATAGGGAGGGCGAGGTGTGACAGTGGGAAACCTTCGAGTATTGGTAATAGGCAGCGGAGGAAGGGAACATGCTCTGGCTTGGAAACTGGCGCAAAGCCCAGAGCTCGAACGGCTCTTTGTTGCTCCCGGTAATGCGGGGACTCATGTTTGGAATGTAAACATACCGGTTCAGGACATTTCTGGGTTAGTGGAATTTGCGCTCAAGGAGAAGATCGATTTAACCCTCGTTGGGCCGGAAGATCCTTTGAGTTTAGGGATAGTGGATGCCTTTCAAGAGGCGGGGCTGCGGATCTTCGGACCGTCTCAGGCAGCCGCTCAGTTGGAGGGAAGTAAGTCCTTTGCTAAAACCATAATGGAAAGTGCGAATATCCCGACAGCAAAGTGGAAATTGTTTGAAGATCCAGAGCAGGCTAAGGATTATGTAAGAACCATCGGAGCCCCCTGTGTTTTAAAAGCCGATGGCTTAGCGGCGGGTAAGGGCGTCATTGTCGCGCTGGATTTAGAAACGGCACTTCAGGCTGTGGATGAAATCATGGAGGGCGGATTTGGAACAGCTGGCAAAAGGTTAGTCATTGAAGAATTTTTGGAAGGGCAAGAAGTCAGCTTATTATGTTTTTCCGACGGTGTGGCGGCACGTCCTATGGTTCCAGTTCAGGACCACAAGCGAGCCTTAGAGGGGGACCTGGGGCCTAACACGGGAGGGATGGGAACTTATAGCCCACCACCCATATGGACGTCTGAGATTGAGACTGAAGTGATGCGCGACATTGTTTTTCCTACACTACGTGTCATGAGTGAGCGAGGGACTCCCTTTCAAGGGGTGCTTTTCTTAGGGCTGATGCTAACGGAGCAGGGCCCGAAACTATTGGAATACAATGTTCGCTTTGGCGATCCAGAAACGCAAGTAGTGATGAAGCGACTGAAATCTGATCTCTTGCCCATTCTTTGGGCGTGTACTGAGGGTCGCATATCCGAGGTCAAGCCGGAGTGGAAAGAGGAGGTCGCAGTTTGTGTAGTGATGGCCTCACCAGGTTATCCATTAGCCTACGCCAAGAGGATTCCGATCCATTTGCCGGAGCTCAAGGATCAGGAGGCGGTTATTTTCCATGCTGGAACAGGAATCCACGAAGGTCAACTTCTGAGTGCAGGCGGACGTGTGTTAGGGATCACTGTTGAAGGCAGGACGCTTCAACTAGCAAGGGAAAAGGCGTATGCTTTAGTGGATCAAATTGATTTTCCAGGTGGCCATTATCGTCGGGATATTGGGGTTAAAGGGCTTTAGCCCAGGTATGAAAGAAACTTTTTTAGAGGCTTAGTATTAATTCGTTGAATTAATACTAAGCCTCTCTTTTCATCTTTCAACAGAGAAATGTTGAAATTCCTAATGGTTGGGAGGTTAGGTTTTTCTTTCCCAAGCCTTACCCAGCATTGTAACTCCACTTATAACGACAGCATGGAGTGCAAGCCAACCGGGTTGAAGAAAACTAAAAGGGCCGGGATCGATTTTTTTCATATTATAA
>DATMYU010000287.1:0-15304 GCA_035560775.1 Desulfosporosinus sp. | reverse complement strand
TAGTTGCCCTTATACCACCCGAATTAGGCTACCCAAACTTATACTTTCTGTATAGGTATTATAAAGAGGTCTAATGCGCTTTGCATTAGACCTCTTTTCGAACGTTGTTTGGATTCTAGCTAGCTGGAGTCACCGTGGAATCCGTTATTTTATCTGCGCTGTTAAGGTAGGTCTCCCTAGGTGGACGTGGGCCGAAAAACTGAAAATAATGGCATTCCAACCGTCCAGTGTAGAGTTTTCGACTCTTGTCCCAGCGCCGGTCAATTAATCGTTCAGGGAATTGGTGAGTGGTGAGCATATGCAGAGACCAGTTTTCTAAACGTTTAAACGTTTCTCCAAGTTCACGATAGAGTGCTTCGATCTCTGTCACGTCTCCAAGCCGTTCTCCATAAGGTGGGTTGGCAATCATATGACCGTATTTAAACCTAGATCGCACGTCTGCCACAGGCAGCCGCTGGAAGTGAATCACATCGTCTACTCCAGCTTCAATGGCGTGTGTGCGAGCTAAAGCTAAGGCGTTGGGATCAATATCTGAACCGTAGATATGTAATGGTATGCTACGATCCCAGAAGTCAAGCGCTTCCTGCCAAGCTTCTTGCCAGAGTGCTTTGGGGATTCTGGGCCATTTTTCTGCGGCAAAGCTGCGCTTGAGGCCTGGTGCTCGGTTTTGGGCGATAAAGGCGGCTTCGATGGGAATAGTCCCGGTTCCACAAAATGGGTCTATTAAGGCTCGATCATTATGCCAGTGGCTCAGTTGAATCATTGCAGCCGCTAAAGTTTCTTTTAAGGGTGCTTGTCCAGCTAGTTGTCGATATCCCCGCTTGTGAAGGCCCAACCCGGAGGTATCAATGGTCAGTGTAACCACATCATTTAAGAGAGCAACTTCGATCTGATAGCGGGGTCCCGTTTCTTCAAACCAGCTCCGGCCATAGTTTTCCTTGAGTCGTTCCACAATCGCCTTTTTCACAATGGCCTGACAATCGGAAACACTGAATAATTGAGATTTTATGGATTTCCCTTGAACTGGGAAGTTTGCATCCACTGGCAGCCACTCCTCCCAAGGGAGTGCCTTAGTTTGCTGAAAAAGCTCTTCGAATGTTCGGGCTTTAAAAGAGCCCATTTTTAGAAGGACACGATCTGAGCTGCGCAACCATAAGTTTGTACGACAAATCCCCAATTCTTCCGTGGGAAACGTAACTCTTCCATTCTCGACAATTAACTCATCATACCCCAGATTTTTTAGTTCGCGAGCCACTATGGATTCTAAACCAAAAGCGGCCGTTGCGATTAGTTCAATTTTTGCCATTTGGATTCAACCTCTCTAATAACTTATAACTTGCATTTTGCGCGAATACGCATTTAATACTCGAGTCTGTACTATCATAAGCGGTGTAAGCGCAAATGGCAAGTTGAAGGGTTAAAGAGCTGCAAAAGGGAAGCCAGGTACTTGGATAAGTCTGCGAAGTTCTTCCGAAATGGATATTTCGCGTCCGAGGGTAAACGAATAAAGTGTACAATCTGAGACCCTAATGCTAAGTAAACGTTCGATCGCAAGAGCATAAAGTGTGAGTTGAAGGGCGTACCGTTCTCGCAAGATCTGCTCAAGATCCGCTTCACGGTTCGCACTGACCGTAATATCTAGGCTACCAGCTGTGTCGTCGATTTTAACCGTACGCATAGAATCTGTTTTATAGTCAAGAATTTCTGCGCTCATTACCTGGAATTCGTCTGCGCGGATAATCACTGCATCGATGACCCCTTGAACCAAAATATTGCTTTGCCCCTCGGAGGGAAAGGTTAGCGTAAATGGCACTTCCCGAAGTAGTTGTTCTGCGCTAAAGAGTCGCTGTCCTAGTGGAGTGCCCAAAAATTGAATAATTTTCCCTGGCTGAATACTGCTTTTTTCTTCCGCACTGAGAATTTCACGTTGTTCAAGCATACTCAGAAATTCAATAACGATCTTGGTCTGTTCCATCTGCGACAAAGATGGCCAACCGGTTCCCCATTCTTTAAACGGCAGGTGTTGCATTGCTTTGTGTAAGGCAGTTCCCCGTTCTGCTGCATTAAGAGGTCGCGCAGCTTGAAGAAATTTAGGCCGCTTCATGGAATCAGTGAGTTCCCGAAGTGTTGGAAGCAGGGGTGCCTCCTCGTTAGCATGCCAATTGTATTGACGTTTCAATTCACTGACACTGGTTTTTGCTATCTGTCGAACGGAATTCAGATGTGGATACTGCCAAGTTAAGCGACAGTTAACTTCAGAAAACCAAGACTCGACACTTTTAGCTTCACTACAATCCTCCCTCTGCTGTTTACTATCCGTATTCTTTTCCTGGGCTTGCTCGATCCTCTCTCCTAGGTCCGAGACAAAGCTCTTCTCAGAACCCTCTTCTACATTTTCAGCTTTGCTTTCTCTTAGAACCTTTGCTCTGCTTTCTTCCTTAGCTAGTGCAGAGTTTCGATGGATTTGCACCTCCCATCGTGAATTGACTTCCGGGATGGATAAGGCTGATAGTCCCTCCACCTCGCCGAAAAGATGTTTAGGATGTCTAGCTAACGCAGGACCAATCCAATCCAGAAAGCAGGTGGCACTCCGCAGTTGACCTTCTGGTAAGGTAACCTCTGCCCACTCTGAAGTGCGTTGCCATTTGAGGAGTGTATTATCGAAGTTATCCAGGGTACCATAGAGGAACAATCGTTCCTTGGCCCGGGTCAGAGCAACATAAAGGATGCGTAGCTCTTCCGCCAAAGATTCATGTGCCAAACGTCGCTTGACTGCATACTGGATTAAAGAAGGATAGCGCACATTGTTTTCCACATCGATGATCGGCATACCCATTCCTAATTTGGAGTGGAGAAGGACCTTTCCCTTGAGGCTTCGTGTATTAAAGGTGCGACCCAGACCAACAACGAATACAACCGGGAATTCCAAACCCTTACTAGCGTGAACTGTAATTAAACGGACAACGTTTTCATTTTCTCCTAAAGCTCGAGCACTTCCCATATCTTTGCCCTGCCCCTGGAAGCGGTCCAGAAAGCGAAGAAAACGGAACAATCCGCGGTACCTTGTTGCTTCAAAGCGACTGGCCCGATCATAGAGTACCCGTAGGTTGGCCTGACGCTGAACACCTGCTGGCATGGTTCCAACATAGGCCAGGTAGCCAGTATCCTCATAAAGAGACCAGAGCAGGTTGGCCAGTGATATGTGACGAGACCTAGTTCTCCAGGTTTGAAGGTTGATCCAAAAATCGGTTATTTTTTCCTTCAGTCCCGGTGCACTGAGCAATAGCTCTTGAGCCTTTGCAAGTCTTTGAGGCAAAGATTCCTCATAGAGCACTAAGATTCGTTGAAAATCATTTACTTTCTCTGATGAGAGATTTTCATCGTTTTGCCCAGCCCAAACTGCCAGGGTTAATGCTTCAAAGAAGTCCCCTTCGGGGAGCATCATCCGAATTTTACCTAACTCACTCCCGTTCAAGCTGACAAATGGAGATCGCAAAACCGCCGCCAAAGGAATATCTAGATGCGGGTTATCAATAATCTTAAGCAGGGATAACATAGTTTCTACTTCACTAGCGCCAAAATAACCGGTTGTCGTTTCAGCATAAACTGGAATATCTACCTTTTGGAACTCCTCTACATAAATGGGGGCCACAGCAGAGTAGGAGCGCATCAAAATCACAATATCAGAATAACGAACTGGGCGAATTGTTTTGAGACTTTTATCATAAATCTGAAATTCGGATCCTTGGACCATGTGTTGGATCCGCTCGCTGACCAGACGTGCTTCACTTCGAGCCTTATCGAGATCTTCTTGAGACGAGGTGTCTTCGGTTCTGGAGGATAATTCCTCGTCAGTATAATGTGCATCTTCCGCCGAGGAAGAGGCGGGGCCGTCTTCTCCACTTTGTTCTTCAACAACTTGGCCAGGCTTTTCCTCAGAGGAAGAAGCGACCGATTGGTCTTTAATACCTTTCATATCGATAAGGTGGACTTCTATCGGTCCTTCTGCAGTACGAATTTGATCCTGTCCAGACACAAAGGAGGCACCGTATTGTAAGGCTGCTCGATCGTCATACAGAATTTCTCCAGCTCCAATAGTCATAATCTGACGGAATAGAAAATTGACCCCCTCTACCACTTCTTGCCGACTTCGAAAGTTGCGGTTCAGATCAATCACACTCTCCGTAAAAGATGTGCTGGCCGACAAACCAGAATGCCAATGCGCCAGAGCGCTATATTTGGCCAGAAACAAGCTGGGGTCGGCCATACGAAAGCGATAAATACTCTGCTTAACATCTCCAACCATAAAGAGATTGGGACACTCCCCTTGTCTTGATACCCTTTGCAAGATGCGTTCTTGAACGGGGTTGATGTCCTGATACTCATCCACCAACACTTCCGCAAAATAGTCCTTCAATCCTTGGGCAATCGAAGAAGCTTCGCCTTCTTCCTCCAGTAATCGGAGGGCAAAATGTTCTAAATCGGTAAAATCTAAAACGTTGCGGTGCCCCTTTGCTGCTGCATAGACTTGAGAGAATTCAATCACTAAGGCCCCGAGCGTTTGAGCCATTGTCCCCATCTCACGTAAGGCTGGGAGCTGTTGTTCAAGGGGGTAAAGAAAGACCTCATCTTTTAAAGAATTGAGTTTTTTCTTAGCCTCATCCCTCAATTTCTTGCATTCTTCTTGGAGATTTTTTTGAACTGATTCGTCGATTATTACTGGCTCAAGGCTCTTCTTTGCCTTAGAGCGTACAGCTGGGAGTCTGGGATAGTCAACAGCAACCTGAAACTGAGCTTCGATCCGTTCCCAATCCCCTTCTTTTAAGGCGCTGTATAGTAACCTGGCTCGATTTAAATCAGCTTGTAATGTCCCCGAGTAGGGGGCAGGTCCCCCCGGACGCAGGGCGATTTGCTCAGCACGTTCCAGTGAGTTTACGCTCTCACTCACCCGGTCTAGAAGTCCTTGGCGAACAGTTTGGCCCCACTCGCTCTGCATTAAGGATTCAATATCCGCCCACACATAGGCCCGCTCCAGCGAACTGAGCCATACATCCGGGTCGGGTTGGCTATAGGCGAACGCATAAAGATGCAAAACATGCTCCATCAGCTGTTGATCATCACGATCCGTGCCGAAGGCATCGACGAGTTTCAAAAAGGCTAGGTCACCACTTTCATACCTTGTTTCAAAAAGGTCTTCAACCACGTCTTGACGAAGAAGGTCGGCCTCTGCCTGATCGGCAATCCGAAACGCTGGATCTAGTTCAAGTTGGTAAAAATACTTCCGGATTAACTCTAAGCAGAACGAATGCAAGGTCGTGATACTGGCCCGATTAAGCAGGTTGCGTTGGCGGAGGAGACGTTCGATCTCCCCAGGCACTTGTTCCTGAAATAAAGCATTATCCAAGGCCTTGCCGATACGCTCTCGCATCTCATTGGCAGCCGCTTTCGTAAAGGTGACGACGAGAAAACGATCCACATCAACCGCTTCTTCAGGATCCGTGATTCGCTGAATTAACCGTTCCACAAGCACGGCCGTTTTGCCTGAACCAGCTGCAGCAGCGACCAAGAGTTGACCACGTAAGGAGATGGCTGCAAGTTGTTCCACCGTCCAATCGGGTTTACTCATGTCAGATCCCCTCCTTTTAACTTTGGAGTCTTATCTGTCTTTCGAGACTTCTCTCGCGGAGGATCAACAACTGTGGTTTCCACTACAATTTTCGTTAAATCTCCTATTTCTGCCTCGTTCATTCCTATATCTTCCGATTCTGTATCATCCAGCCAGTTTAAGACACGGTCGTGTGAACCCGTTGTTTTGGGCAGTGTAATAGAGTCTGGCAAGGAAGTAGGATCAAGTATTGGAATAGATAAGCGCCTCAAAACCTCCTCTTGCTTTAACGCAGGTAGGTCACGATATCGGTTTTCCTGAAGGTAGGGGTCAAAGTGGCACACAGGTTTATAGGAACAATACTGGCATCCCGTGCTCTTCCCTCTCCGGTAAGGAGAGAGGGCAATAGTTCCCTCTAATATTTCTTCACCTGTCCGCCGGAACCAGCGATGAAGATGGCTACTGAGTAGGGTAAACTCATCCTCAGTTAGGACGTTGGCCCCTTTCGTGAAGGCCCCGTCTTTCTTCAGTTTAACTCCCAGTAAATCTGATTGCCCTATAGAAAAAGAAGAGTCCATGGCTTCTAATACGCGTGGATTAGCTAATAAGTACCCGCTGACTTTGACAGCCTTGACGCGGTGTTGCTCTAATTCTTCAGAGCTGAGCGGGATTTTTTCTTCCAACTGGGGTTCCAAGACAGGGAAATACAAAAAACCGGCAGGCATCTTCCGGGGGAAAACGTTGTCCATTTCTGTGGTATCTGGCAACGAGGGTAAAGCCGAAGTCGTGTTCAGCAAGACTTCAGCGCCTTGCAGGGCGACATCGAGATAAGTGAGCAATTGAAGATTGAGCCCATAATAAATTGAATCCAACGCTAAGGATAATTCGCGGGATTTATAATCAAGGATACGCAAATAGACTTGTCCATCCAGGAACGCGGCATCCACACGGTCAATTTGACCACATAAAAGAAGGGAATCCTCGTCCGTTAACGGGATCTCAACCCCAGGCAAAGTCTCATTGGGACCAAAACCTACTTCCAGCTGGATCGGAATAAACACCCCTCTGCGGGCATGTTCACCAAGAACTCGCACCGCGTGATGAACGGTTCGCTTGAGTTTATGAGTTAAGTAGCGATAGCGGGCGCTACTTAGGAGAATCTCGTGTTGAAGACTGGGAGCGATCTGATCGGCTAATTCACTGACGAGCGCCCAAGATTCTTCCTTCGTCAATTTGCCCCAATCTAAGCCCCGTTCCTGTAATTGGATTGCGAAATCATGCAAGAGAGTATGAAAAAACTCGCCCATATCTGGGCTTGATAGCTGATAGGTTGGCCTTTCACGTAGCTTCAGACCGTAACGGGCATAATGTCCAAAAGGACACTTGGCGAATTGCTCCAAGCGAGAAACACTGGCCTTTAGTCGTTTACCGTATAAGCGGCGTGCTAGGGGACGTTGAATTCTATCTTCCTGATTCTGACTCAATAGGCTGGCCTGTAATCGCTTTACTTGACTTTGGCAGGTAGGGTCCTGAATAAGCCACTTTTCAGTAGCCTCCCAAAGAGGAGAAAGTGGTTCTCCAAGGCGCAGCGTGCGCAGTTGTTCTGCATAGGCTTGAAGGGCAGCATCTGCATGACTGATGCGCTCAATATCTTCCTGATTTCCCAGAAAGCTCTCCGAGAGCATTGGGAAAAGAGCTTTAAGCCGCGTGACAACAGGCGAAACCGTCAGCCCTTTCCCCTCTTCATCGGTTAGGGGAAAACAAACAACAAGTTTCTCTGTAGCACGGGTAAGCGCTGTATAGATAAAGAATTGTTCTTCAAAGGTCTGAGCCTGCCCTTTGGGCGCAAGAGCGACCCCAACTTTCTCTAATTGTGCTCTTTCCTCTTCATCAAGAACCCCATCGGAAATGGGCCGGGCAGGAAGTACGCCCTCATTAGCCCCGAGGAGAAAAAGGATCCTAACTTCCGGATTTCGAGAACGCTCTAATGACCCTACTAGGACTTGGTCAAGCCCAGGGGGAATCAGTCCAAGTTCGATAGCCTCTATCCCGGAAGAAAGAATTAAGGCGTACTCCTCAAGCTCCAGACATTCATCCCCTAATCCAGCAACTATTTCATCCAAGACTTGAATGATAGCGTCCCAGATTTGTTCGTGTAGCCTTGCCCCACTAAGGTCTCCCTCCTCCCCAGCTATTTGGGACCATTTCTTTAGGGTTGCTGGAACGTCGAGCCTTTCTAAGAAGGTATACAGAGCTTCCGTAACCTCCCGTACTGTTAATGAACCCTCCTTGCTCCCGGGTAAGATCCCTTGGATAAAGGGAGCCATAAGGTCATAAACTGTTTGACGAGAGGAGTTAAGCTCAGCTTGAATCTTAAGCTCAGTGTCTCGTTGTTCTTCGTTTTGTCCCAGAGACCATTGACGATGGTATCGCCAGGCAACATTCCTGTTCCAACCCTCTCCATGTATCCCGTGTTCAAGCACGTAGTTTTCCAAACGATCGACAGCATCTCTATGAAGTGGGAAAAAGTCCGTCTTCAAACAGCGCAAAAATGGCTCATAAGCCCAGTGGCTCTCCGCCACTTCCAGGATGGATTGTAACAGTTCAATTAATGGATGATGGAGGACAGAACGTTTATGATCTAAAAAATGAGGGACCTCATAGGATGTGAATACCTGGGTAATCAGTTCATGATAGCCTGTGAGGTCCCGGCTCATGACCGCGATTTCGTTCCAATAGAACCCTTCATCCCTGGCTAAACGCCGCAGTTCCCGCGCAACCCCTTCAACTTCAGCCCGCCGGTTGACGGCCGATAAGATCTGAATTCCTTCACTTAGGGGACTATCGATATCAACTTGTACTTCATCTATCTCAGTCATTAGCTTGGGAGCTTGACCCTCCCCGTAAACCATGGTCGGATACGTCGAAAAATACTTTTCTAAATGCCAGAGCCAGGGATGTTTATAGCGTTTCCCATTTTCAAGCAAGATAGGAGGGTGTAAAAGAGTACCCGTCTCCGCGACAATGCTTTGTAGTTCCTGATAAGTGTGCCACGGACCCGCAAAGAACTCCTCCCCTACTTTAAAAGGCCCCGCTTCCTGTTGCCGTTCATCGGTCAGTAAAACCGGATCAAGTGGAGATGTGATGACGACTTCCTTGGCAGTAGCCACGATGATTTTCAAGACTTCTAATTCCTGAGGGGTAAATCCCGTGAAGCCGTCAACCCATACCTGTGCCCCCTGGATAAGGGGTGCATAAGGGATCTTTTCTGCCAAAATTGACAATTCATCATCTGGATCACGAATTTCTTGTCCCAGTGCTGCTTGGAAATCTTCATAAATAAGCGCTAAGTCTTGAAGTTTATCAAATAAAATTCCATGCGTATTTTTGACGTTACGTAAATCATCTGGAATGATCCGATAGGTTTTAAATTCCCCAATCGCTTGAGCCAGGAGATCGGCCATACCAGGTCGAGTAGCGGACCGTGCGAATGCTTTTAATTGAAGACGATGCTTTAAGAGGATTCGGCGAAGGAGCATCCTCTTGCCTATCGCACCGATCAGAACTTTCTGCCCTCCCCCAGTTTCAGAAAACACGCGCCAGCCCAGCCGTCGAAAACTTAAGACCTGGGCGCGTAAACTTCCACCCAAATCAGGCGTATTAGCTAAGGTCACTTCCATTTGATAGGTTGCTTGCTCGGGTACGAGGAGGATCAGTGCTGCTCCCCAAGGCTTTATTCGAAGTTCACTGCGGATTTCCTCCAAACATAGGGTGCTCTTGCCACTGCCGGCTCGGCCGAACACGAAACGGAACCCCAAATAAATCGCTCCCTTCTAAGGACATGTTCTTAATATTATATCATGGGCTTAGGAAAAACTTTGCGTAAAGAAAACTTGACTAGTGCCAAGCGCTCTCTAAGTGTCCCTGTAGCCATGACTCAAATCTAACATTCGAGATTAGAGTGCTGCCAAGTTATGGCTTGTGCGCCGTTATGGCGAGAAGGGATCCTTCAGGCGCCGACGGCCGCCTATTTACACTCATACCACCCGAATTATACTACTCATAACTTATACTTTCTGTTTAGGTAAAAAAAAGTTCCTCGCCTTAAGCCAGGAACTTTTAAGCTGCGCCCAATTATGGGGATCATACACTTAAACTGACACTTATAAATCAATCTTTCTTTTCAATGCCCAAAAGCGTAGCCCCGTTACGATAGAAGATAGCATTCATTTCTTCTTGAGAGACACCTAGTTCGGTGCATACTTGGGTTTGAAGGTCGAAGTACTTCTTCGCCCAGCCACGGGGGAACCAACTTGAATCCGTGCCGAAAATGATTCGCTTCGCGCCGACCGTGTTTAAGGCTGTGGCAAAGAGGTCTTTTAAGGACAACGGCTGGGGCATCCAACGAATCCAATCGTTTGATCCTGACGTATCAATGTAGACATTTGGGCTCGACCAAGCTAAGTGTAAGAGGTCTTGATAGTATCCTGCCCCAAAATGCGGAATGATGAAGGGAATATCAGTATACTCCTGTGCCACTTCAGCCAAAGTAATTGGGCTTATTCGTGGATGGCGGATAATTCCACCAGCGCCACCTAACACCCCAAAATGAATCAAGACAGGCACTTTCCGATCTGCTAATAAACGCCAAAAAGGCTTCAGCTCGGGTGACTCAAACGGCAGGGTGGTCATCGGTCCAAACCATTTATACCCACTCAAGCCAAGATCATCCAGAGCGTGCTGCATTTCCTCCACTGCATTAGGGGAACAGAGGTCATGGTGAGCAAAGCCTAGAAATTCTTGGGGATGCTGACGCACAATATCTGAGAGAACCTGGTTTCCTCCTCCTGTCATGAAAACAACTTTTTCTAAATGGTTATTTTGTACTTCCGCAGCCCAACGCTCTCCTTGTACTTGCGTCCCGCGCTGCTTTCTCTCAGGTTCTGGAAAGTCAAACGTTTCCCGCCAGTCCTCTTTTAATTCCTTTGCATAAGCTCTAACAAGAGGGTGAAGTTCCCGTCTCGCTAGGTTATTTTTAGCTGGAAAGTGGGAATGAAAGTCTAAAATGCGCTCGGGTTTCATGGTTAGTCAGCTCCTTAAAATTCGATGTGCCGTACCTGGTGGATATTACTCAAAAAGGCTGCTCCAACCGAAGGGGAAAAGTTCGGTTTAAGTATTTGAAGGGCAGGGAACTCTTCTTGAACAGTAGTCAGAAAAGACAACTCCAATAAATCCCATATATTACTAATTCCACCTACTAGCCCCATTTCCAGGCTTTTGGTCTTGCGTAGGAGAGCCTTTGTCAATAAACCTAAAGCCCGCCCAGACTCTTCTAGAATCCGCACAGAAACAAGATCACCTTTTCGAGCTGCTTGAACAACCACCGGAACCAACCCTGCCACTTCTTTGTTCGTCCGTTGCTTTTGGTAGAGCCAGTCTCGGATACCTTGCACCTGCGCCAGTTCTAGGTGTTCAATAATCATTTCTTCTAATATGCTTTTAGGGCCATAGCCATCGAAGGACGCCACCATTGCAGCCAGCGCTCTACGTCCAATATCATAACCAGCACCTTGATCACCGATAATATGCCCCCAGCCGCCAACGCGAATGACATCACCCTCAGGGTCAACCCCTAAGGCAATAGCCCCTGTTCCGGCCACCAAAACACTTCCAGAAAATTTTCCTCGTACGGACATTAAAGCCCCGTAAACATCGTTCTCCAAAACTACCGAAATCTGCTGGCAGCGGATCATTTTTTCTTGGCCCAGGATCTTTAAACCTGCCTTTAGGCCTTCGGCCATGATCCTCCAGTCCTCTGGCGTGTCAATACCAGCAAGAGTGATCCCGATTCCCTCTAAAGTATCTTCTCCTAAGACGTCTCCAATGCCCTCTATAATATGGCTGACAGCTTGTATCATCCCCACAACATGATAATTACTCGCAGGCTTACGCAAGCACCTAAGCACTCGCCCCGTAGGATCCAAGGCAATAATTTCTGTTTTACTGCCTCCGCCATCGACACCAATTTTGACGTTCATCAAGTCACTCCCTATATCCACTTGCGCCTGGCTGTTTGCATTAGTTTCAGAACATCTTTATGAAGATTAATATGCATGGAACTCTGCGTTCACCCATAAGAATGTAGAAGCGACTTAGGGGGGTGAATAAATTTGCGCATGTATGTGTTATCTCGCCGTAAGCTGGTCTTTACGTTTTTGGTCTTAATCACCGTGGGAGGTCTTCTCGCCATAGTTCAACGTTCACTGACGGCTCCTTCACTTGTCCGGGAACCCGGCACCTATTATATGGCCCATACTCAAGAAAAAGTCGTAGCCCTCACCTTTGATGATGGTCCTGATCCAATCGATACGCCCGCTGTTCTGGATATCCTCAAAGCCAAGGAAGTCCGAGCCACCTTCTTTGTCTTAGGAGAGGCGGCTCAATCTAACCCGCACTTGCTAAAGCGCCTAGTCGTGGAAGGACATGAAATTGGAAACCATAGTTTTAAACATGATTATCAACAACGTCATTTAGTTGAAGAAATGAATCAAACCGACCAAGCGGTCTTTGCCGCAACCGGGACCCACACCTATTACTACCGTCCTCCCGGTGGGCTTGTATCTAAAAATCAATTAGCAACTATCAAAAAAAATGGTCATGTCGTAGCTCTTTGGAGCGTAGATAGTAAAGACTGGCGTAACCCCGGCGTAAAACAAATTGTGGATAATGTGATGAAAAATGTGTTTCCTGGTGCTATTATTCTCTTGCACGATGGAGGCTATCAGCGCACTCAAACCGTTAAAGCGTTGGAGCCGATTATTCTGGCTCTGCGCAATCAGGGTTATCGTTTGGTCACTTTGAGTGAGCTTAAGACAATGGATTCTGAAATAGATGAAATAAATTCTGAAATTAAGTAGCTCCAGCGAATGAAAATTAATCGTTAGCAACAAATCCTCTGCCCAGAACTTCACCAGCATTTTGGACAATCATGAAGGCTTGAGGGTCTACTTCCCGCACAGCCTGTTTTAGACGACCTATTTCGGGTAGACTGACAACACACATAATGATATTCTTCGGCTCGTTAGAGTACGCTCCTCTTCCCTGTAAAAACGTCGCACCCCGGCCCAAATCAACCATAATTCGGTCAACTAACGCCTCTGACTGATCGGAAATAATAGTAATGGATTTCAACGGAACTCCACTCTGTATTAGATCGAGAACACGGCCATACACAAACATCGTAACTAAGGTATAAAGAGCGGCTTTAGATCCAAGGATTGCCCCTGAGATCATGACAATAACCCCATTTATGGCAAGAGCAGATGTTCCCATGGGCACCCCATACTTCCGTTGAATGACTTTGGAGACGATGTCTGTACCACCTAGACTACCACCAAAGTGAAATACAATGCTTGAGGATACCCCTGAGATGACCCCTCCATAAAGAGCCCCCAGGAAAATATCATTGATGGCTATAGGCTGAATACCTTTAAACAGATCAAGTGATACAGAAAAGATCACTAAGCCCCACATAGTCTTAAAGACAAAATGTCTGTTAACTTCACGCCAGCCCAAAACAAACAAAGGGATATTTAATAGTAAAGTCATAAGCCCAATGGGAAGTTTCAAGGTATAGAAAAGGAGCAAGGCGATCCCACCGACCCCACCTCCGCCTAACCCAGAAGGGACAATAAAACCCTGAATACCGTATGCGGCAATGATTGAGCCAACTGCAATCGCGATTATTCCTCCAACAAACCTTGAGCGTTTTGTGAACTTCAAATCATACCCCCCAATTGCCACTACATCCCCAAAGCCAAACTTGACGTCCGATATGAGAACTCTCCTAAAGACATTGAGCTCCAGGAAAGCAGTTTTCACAATGTATCTAATATTATTACATAGATATTTGTGAGGTAATTCAACTCGCTCTCTTATGATTTCCTTTTTCTCCACATACGGTAACCGCCCCAGCCCATAACACCGATGAGCAGATAAGGTAATGCATAGCCCAGCCCTACGACTAAATAATTAAGGAGATTCCAAGAACTACTAATGGTTTTTAGTACGGCATCTTGAGAGGCTTGCCAGGTCTGACTCCAGGAGATCGGCTGCCAAGGGTTCTTCACGCTGACATTCAAGCTTTGTAGGGTGACGAGGCTAAGATTCACTGTCGAGTAATCCACTTGATTGCTCCAGAGCTTAAGCTGGCCTTTGAGTTGTTCGATTTGCTGGCGAATGTTGCCCAGCGCATTCTCCACTTTAAGAACGTCATCCACAGTCTTGGCTTGGTTTAAGATCTCGAGGTAGCGCTTCTCCTCGGCCTCTAGAGTTTGCAGACGAGCCTGAGCATCATAGTATTGGTTGGTAATGTCGTTGGCAAGCATGTGTTGATCGAGAACTTTGCCCCATGTAGCGAGCGAATCCCGTAACCCGCTGAGCTTGTCAGCCGGAATCTTTAACGTTATCTGAGCGGATGCTTGACTATCAGACCCGTTTTGCTGGGACTCTGCGACATACCCTCCTTGTTGTTGAACTTCTCGGTTAATCTTGCCAACCGCGTCATTGATCGTTGCCACTTCGAGGGTTAAGGTCAGATTGTGTGTAATTTTTCGAGGGATCACCGCATCAGTGGGTGGAATAACCGCTTCGTCTGTAGCAAGAGGCGGCGCTATAGACGTGCCTTGGGATGAAGGAGTTGCCGAACTGTTTGAAAAGGCCGATTTCTGGTCAGCTAGCTCACCTTTTTCCTTCGAGCCAGTCGCCTGTGAAGCAATATCCATGGATTGTGTAGATTTAACCGATTTACTTGCGTGCGGAAATATATTCCATGAAGGGTTCATAACGCCTTGCCCTATGACAACCAAGACAGCTAATCCGATAATCGAAACTCCGATTTTCCAGCGCTTAATCCCACTCAGAACGATTAATTTTGCCTGTATTCGTTGAACTAGTCCACTCTTGCCAGTCACAGACAAGCCTCCCCCCTCTTCTCCGGCCATTTTAGCGAGTGCCTTTTGCTTCACACTCTGTTTAATTTGTTCGTTTCCCTCCGAATCGGCCTCGATCGTATAAAAGAAAGCTTTCATCCGCTTCAAATCACCATCCGCTTCCCATAGGGACGTGAGATCTGGTCTTTTTTTAAACCACTTCATCTCCCTTTTCCCCCTTTATCCGAATTCCCTTGGTAAATTCTACGGAACCCGTTCTTTGCCCTGTATAAAAGGCTATCCACGGCCTGATTAGTCGTTCCTAGAATTTCTGCAACTTCTCCGGCACTAAAACCCTCGATCAAACGGAGCTGAATGACATTGAGCTGTTGAGGGGAAAGCTTTGCCAAGGCCTCTCCAACGCTTAAAAAAGTTGCCCATGTCTCACTTTGATCGGCTTCCTGCGGTAGGGGCTTAGCTATTTCTTCTAAATTCATTACGGGAGTGCGTTTATGGGTCCGGTAATAATCAGCGATCTGATGGGCAGCAATCGTTAGAGCCCACGATTTTAAAGCATTTTCCTTCTCCATATTAGGTAAGCCTCGCCAAACTTTCACGATAATTTCTGCGGCCACATCTTCCACATCTAATTTAGGCACGCGGATCGATACAAATCGATAGATTAATGGAAATAATATTTCATAGGTCTCATCAAAGGATGAATCGGCCTCCACCTAGTAGCCTCCTTGCTTCCCATAGGGTCTGTCTC
>DATMYU010000286.1:0-4000 GCA_035560775.1 Desulfosporosinus sp. | reverse complement strand
CATGAGAATAAAGGAATTATGTAACCTTTTGACTGACTGTACCCCTCTTTAAATAGCCAGGGGTACAGTCAGTGTGTTTTCAACAGAACTTCACACAGCACCTTTGATCCATTCTATAAAAGAGGCTAGGTTATGAAATGCGAAGGCAGGATTCATGGCTAACACTTTTGGAACCTGTACAGTTTCAGCCCAAAGCGCACTAATGGATAAAACACCGACTTCTTTAGCGGCTTTTACATCATAGGCAATGTCACCCACATAGGCTACTTCTTCCGGCAAATATTGCCAAAGTTCCAGTACTTGCTTAATATGCTCAGGTTTACTTGCTCGCAATTCTGAGCCAGTTAAAACCACCTCGAAAAAATGCTTTAACCCCGAATACTCTAAGGACAGTTTCATGCTGCCAGGGCCCTTGCCGGATACAAGGCCTAACTTAATTTTCCGCTCTTGCAACAGAGTCAGGGCTTCTACGACACCGGGAAAGGGATCAGCATATTGCGAATGAATTCGATTATACTCACTAAGATAGAACTGCAAACTCTCTCTCCACGTGTCAGGATATAGTTTTTTAAAGATTCCTTCCTCTGAAGGTCCAAATAAAGACGATAACTCTTGGTCATCGTAAACACGTCCACTAAATTTTAACAGTGTACTATGAAGACTGCTGCGAACTACCGGTAGTGAATTAATTAACGTCCCGTCTAGATCAAATATAAATCCTTTAAGTTTCATTTTTTACCCCCTTGATTAGCAATTTTTTATTGTAATACATTATAAACTACCTTATTTCATTTTCTACATCGTACGCACGAACAGTTAACAAAGAAGGTTGGATCACAAAGAACGTTGGTAATCTTAGCACAGTGATAGTATGATTGATCTTCCTGACAGTTTATCATTGCAGGGATTCTTTCGATCTTTATCAGAAAGTGCTATTATGAACTGAAAGCTGGTTTACCCTAGAAAAAACACATATGAGAAAGGAGAAACTAGCATGTATTTGATACCATTGCCCCGTAAGTTTACAGCACAAGATGGATTATTTTTGCTAGACCACAAAACGGCCATTGTGTTAGATGTAAAGCAAGATGACAATGATTTAGAAACCGCAAAGCTGTTACAGCAGGAAATCAGAAAGGTTATAGCAATCACGTTGCCTATTAAAAAGGTGCTGCGCAGTGCAGGAAATAGTTATGAAAACTGCATTTGCTTTCAATATGACAATCTGGATATCAGAGAGGAAGCCTACCGGCTGACTGTGAGATCAAATGAAATTACCATTGGCGCTTGTGCTAACCGTGGCTTCCTATATGGGGCAGCGACACTGATTCAGCTCTGTAAGATATTTCGTGGGGAAATTGGCTGTGTAGATATAGTCGATGAACCATCCTATTTAAACAGAGGCTATATGCTGGATGTTAGCCGAGGAAGGGTACCCACTATGGACACTCTGAGAGCACTGGTTGATCGGTTAGCGCTGTATAAAATCAATCAACTTCAATTGTATATGGAAAATTGTTTGCGCTTAGAGGGTTTAGAGGAAATTTGGTCGCAGACGGATCCTTTTACCCCAGAGGACATCCTGGAGTTGGATAGTTACTGCCATATAAGAGGCATTGAGCTGGTACCCTGCATAGCCACCTTTGGACATTTGTATGATTTACTCCGTTCAGAGACCTTTGGGAAGTATAGAGAAATGGACACCGGGCCGGGGGAGACCTTTACTTGGTATCACCGCATGAGACACCACATTATCAATGTGGCTGACCCTGGAAGCTTTACTCTTATCAAGGGCATTCTTGACCAATACATGCCCTTGTTTCGCAGCAATAAAATAAATATTTGTTGTGATGAAACATTTGATTTAGGCAAGGGAAAAAGTTCTTCCATGGCTCAGAAAATGAATTACGGAGAAATGTATCTTTTTTATGTCAATCAGTTAGTGGAATATCTGCAAAGTAAGGGAAAAGAGGTCATGATTTGGGGGGATATTGTGAAGAGCCATCCCGATCATCTGGGTAAACTGAATCCGCAGGTTACCTGCCTCAACTGGTATTACGATTATGGCGCCAAGGAAGAAAATGTTAAGATTTTCTCCGACCATGGCTTTAAGCAGTATGTATGTCCTAGCGTATCCGGCTACAGCCGCTTGGTGAATGCCTATGATATGAGTTTTACCAACATCAAGGAGATGGCGAAATTAGGTCATCAGTATCATGCCGAAGGATTCTTGAATACCGACTGGGGGGATTCTGGCCACATTAATATGCCGTCTCTGGCCATTCCTGGCATAATTTACGGTGCGGCACAAGGCTGGAATGTGGAGGATGAGAGGGATATCAGTACCATAGATCAGGCTGTTTCTTTGGTGGAATATGGAGACCCTGGGAAAAGTTTGGTAGGGCTGTTGCGTGAACTTTCTTATCAAGATATAGTCACCTTTAAAGATCTAGCATTCTTCAGGGATTATAAGGTATATAATCAGATCTACAATGATTTTGGAGTCAGTCTGTATGAAAAAGCTAAAGAGAATATGATGAAGGTTTCAGAAATTCAGCTTAAAACAGCGGTTACCAGATGTAAAGAAATCTTCAATCACCTTAAACAGAATAATATGGGCTCCTATGCGGACCGTCAAGAGGAAATGTTGGAATATTATCTTGCCACCCGTGGTGTGGCGCTGATGCAGCGATTGACACTGGTCATTAAAGAACGTGAGTACGGGCAGGATGTACATCCGCTGGATGCTCCGTCCGACCTAGCTGGTAAGCTGGAATACTGGTTAATGGATTACTGTAACGCGTGGAGGACTGGCAGTCGCGAGAGCGAATTGTATCGAATAAAAGAATTTTTTGGGCAAATCTGTTCTATACTCAGAAAATATGATGCAAAAACAAACAATTAATGATCATTTCTCTCACCCTTTGACCTCCCCAAATACAATTTTTAGAGCTTATGATAACGTAGCAGAAAGCCCCTGGTTGAAGATTCACGACAGCTATATTATAAATAGCTGTCGTGATACGGGTATTATGTTGTCGCTAATGTGGTTAATGGATCACTTGGCAGTAAAATCTTAGGGAAATAGACCAGTCCTTATAGGTTGTACCTTGCAGATGGAATACAAGTGCCTGTAGGCAAGAGTATTCGGGAAGTCTACGTACCTAAGAACCCGCCGACTTTTGGCGTACGGAGTATCAGAATTATCTCTTTTGATAGATAAAGAAAACTTGGCTGGCGCCCGAAGACACTGTCTTCGCACGTATTAGTCATTCTGTCAGCCCTAGGCGCCAGCGGCCGCTTAGTTGCGCTTATACCACCCGAATTATGCCACCCAAAATTTATACTTTCAGATTGGTATAAAAAAATTCTGTCAGCTAGAAACAAGATTTGTAAATGAAGTCATTGAAATTCGTTTCGCGGAGTGCTACAATTATATAAACCGTTGAAGGGGAAGTAAAACCGCAAGACCAACCTCACAGAGAGTCGAGTAAGGTGGAAACTTGACAGGTAACGGAGCGAGTAAATGGGCCCTTGAGGGTGGAGCGAAAAAGCTACGGCTTTAGTAGCTTCCGACGCAAAGCCAGCGTTATTAGGCTAAGGGTGTGTTGGCACTCTGCATGAGAGGATGCGCTATTTCTGTGCATCAATTAAGGTGGTACCGCAGATTAACGTCTGTCCTTATCTAAGGATAGGCGTTTTATTTTATGCCCACGCTTCGTTCTATTTTCATAACTGCGGATGAAGGGGACGTGCAGAGAAGGAACCCCGCAAATTAATTAATTTGAGGGAGGCTGTTATTATGAACGATTTAAGATTGGGTGGACTCATTGTTGAACGAAGTACCATTGAGGTCAACGGGGTAACCATCGGAGGAAAAGAAATTATCCTTATGGGTGGACCCTGTGCGGTAGAATCGAGTCGCCAGATGAGTGAGTCTGCCGAAACTGTAAAAAAGGCGGGAGGGAAGATCCTGCGTGGCGGAGTTTTCAAACCACGC
>DATMYU010000285.1:0-4800 GCA_035560775.1 Desulfosporosinus sp. | reverse complement strand
GTAAAAAAGTTTACAATAGGAGGAGGACTTGTTATGAAAACGAGAAAATTGGCAATGACGTCCGTAATGGCTGCACTGATGTGTTTAGCAGGGATGTTACTCCACTGGGTGTCACCTGCATTGGTTCCTTTTAGCGTATTGCCGGTTTTAGTCTTTATGTCTGGTATTATTCTTGGTGCCGAGTATGCGGCCATGGCCATGTTAGTCTATCTGGTTTTGGGGTTATTTGGATTGCCCGTATTTTCGTCCGCACCGTTTGGCGGATTAGGCTACATCCTTAAGCCAACCTTCGGTTTCCTTCTAGGTTATGTGGCAGCTGCTTATGTTATCGGGCGGGTGTACCGAGAAGGAAGTTTATACAGGGCAATTATTGGTGTACTGGTGGGACTTGTCACCGTGTATCTTTTCGGATTAAGCTATCTCTATATTATTTTACACTGGGTGTTGCATCGTCCGACCAGTGTTGCGGGTGTTTTAATGATCGGTTTTGTCCCCTTTATTCTGGGCGATTTGCTAAAGGCAGCGATTGCTGTTTGGGTTGGACAGGAAGTGGTTCGTCGTCGAGCTATTTAAAAGGTAGCTCATTTAAGTCAAAGGAGCGTTAAAATGATTCTTGTATTTGATGTTGGTAATACAAATATTGTGTTGGGGGTTTATAAGGAGAAGGCTCTGACCCATCATTGGCGGGTATCCACGGAAAAATCCCGCACAATGGATGAATATGCAGTTGTTATAAAAAATTTATTTGATTTTAGCGGCTTAACCTTTGACAAAATTACGGCAGTCGTTATTTCCTCTGTAGTTCCACCTGTGATGCCAACGATCGAAGACCTTGCTCGGAAGTACTTTGGCGTAGAACCCCTTGTTGTGGGACCTGGCGTAAAAACGGGGATGCCTATTGTATATGACAATCCTAAAGAGGTTGGAGCTGATCGCATTGTGAATGCCGTGGCCGCCTATAGTAAATACGGTGGGCCGCTTGTCATTGTGGATTTTGGAACTGCAACGACGTTTTGTGTGGTATCTAAACGTGGGGAATACTTAGGCGGGGCAATTGCTCCGGGAATTGGAATCTCGAGCGAAGCCTTATTTTTAAGGGCCTCAAAGTTACCCAGAATCGAAGTGGTGAAGCCAACATCGGTTATCGCCAAAAATACGGTAGCTGGAATGCAATCTGGAATTTACTATGGCTTCACCGGCCAAGTGGACGGAATTGTTAAACGCATGAAACAGGAATTGGGACCGGAGACAAAAGTTGTTGCGACTGGCGGATTCGCAGAAATGATCTCGCAAGAATCAGAAACGATTGAAATGGTAGATCCTTATTTAACACTCGAGGGACTTTTGTTGATCTATGAACGTAACTTAAAATAATAAATAAAAGGAATTTAGAGATGAAGTTAGGACATTATGAGCTTGGGGTTCCAGTTTTTTTGGCGCCATTGGCAGGGGTGACGGATAAAGCTTTTCGAGAAACGGTCCGTGCAGTGGGTGGAGGAGAACATGTATGGACCGAGATGATCAGTGATAAAGCGTTAACTTATCAAAATTCAAGGACATTAGGTATGCTGGATTTAAGTGGGGAACCTGAACCGAGGATTGTACAGCTTTTTGGTTCAGACCCAGATATAATGGCTGGTGCAGCACTATTGGCCATTCAATGCAGCGCCAATATTATCGATATTAATATGGGATGCCCCGCGCAGAAAATTGTCAAGAATGGCGAAGGGTCAGCACTGCTAAGGGATCTTCCTCGTGCGCAAGCGATTGCTTCAGCGGTTGTGCGGGCTGTAAACGTACCAGTGACAGTAAAAATCCGTCTTGGATGGAACGATGCTGAAATTGTGGCCATCAATCTGGCGAAAGCCCTTGAGTCTGTGGGTGTCCAAATGCTGACGGTTCATGCGCGAACCCGCGAACAATTTTACTCAGGCCATGCTGACTGGGAATGGATTCGACGAGTTAAGAAAGAAGTGAGGATTCCTGTCATTGGGAACGGAGATATAACTAAACCGGAAGATGCCGTGAGATTGATTGAACAAACGGGATGTGACGGGGTCATGATCGGGCGCGGTGCACTCGGAAACCCATGGATTATTCCACGCACGCAGTATTTTTTAAAATATGCCAAAGTATTACCTGAGCCATTAATCGAGGAACGTGTACAGGTCGCATTGCAGCATTTTGAGCGTGTATTGAGTTATAAAGGTGAGCGAATTGGTCTCAATGAAATGCGAAAACATGCGGTATGGTATATCAAGGGGGTTCGGAAGGCTGCCCAACTTCGTGATGAGATTATGCAAACAAGAGTCCCTGAAGAAATGCGAGCGGTCTTTAGTCGAATCTTACAACAAGGAGAATAGTTTTTAAAAAAAAAGAAACAATATGAGAACATTGTTTGATATGCTGGAGATCAGCATCCTTGACAATATTTTGAAGGATCCTTATAATAACGAGTAATGCACTTGAGGAATCTTTGATGGAGTTCCTATATTTAAGGTGAGTACGCATGGACGGCTAATAGAAAAGCGCGGACATGATGAGAAGCGCAATGCGTAGGACGAGAAAAGGGAGCGAGAGAATATGACTGAAAAAGAAGTCATTCTAACTTTAGAAGGCCTCAAAAAACTTGAGGAAGAGTTGGAACTATCTAAAACTGTGAAGCGGCGAGAAGTGGCCGGACGCATTAAACAAGCCATTGATTTCGGAGATATTAGTGAAAACTCAGAGTACGATGATGCCAAGAACGATCAGGCTTTTATCGAAGGTCGGATTATAACGATCGAGAAAATGCTTAGGAATGCACGCATTATTGATGAAAATGAAAGCACGGATGTCGTGGCATTAGGAGTCAAAGTCCTCCTGAAAGACATTGACTTTGGTGATGAAGAAGAATATTTTATCGTTGGTTCGGCTGAGGCAGATCCGGGCACGAATAAAATTTCGAATGAATCACCTGTAGGGAAGGCGGTCTTGGGCCAGCCCAAAGGATCTGTGGTTGAAGTCAATGTTCCCGCGGGTATTTTACACTATAAAATTTTAGATATTAAATAGAGCACTTGAGTTTTGGAGAATTGTTTAACAGTGATAAGATGGTATATGGTGAAAGACTAAATATTTGAGTGCAGTGTTTCTGTTAAGGGATAACCGAGTGCAGATGCTGCACTTTGTTTATTGGTAGTACTTGGAATTTTTATGCTAAGAATAAATAATGGAGGAATCATGAATGGATAATACCAACGATCTCTGGCGAATTCGGTTAGAAAAGCTCGAACTGCTTCGTCAAGCAGGCATTGAACCCTATGCTGATCACTATAAGCGCACGCATAAAGCGATCGAGATATTGGAGCGGTTTGAAGAGTTAGAAGATCAGGAGGTTAGTGTTGCTGGTCGGATCATGAGCAAGCGCGATCAGGGGAAAGTTATCTTTGCCCATGTTCAAGATTTCAGTGGGCGTATCCAAATTTATATCCGAAAGGATGAATTAGGTGAGACGTTATTTGATCTAATTACAAAATTCGATGTAGGGGATATTATTGGCGTAGAAGGCAAGGTTTTCCGTACAAAACGAGGGGAAATATCCATTCACGCTCGCAGTGTAAAATTGCTTTCTAAGGCGATGCGTCCACTCCCAGAAAAGTTCCATGGCTTGACCAATGTGGAGACTCGTTATCGCAGGCGGTATTTAGATTTGGTGATGAACCCGGATGTTCGCCAAGTGTTTGTGGCAAGGAGCAAAATTATACGGGTTATGAGGGAGTTCTTGGAGGAACGGGAATTTCTCGAAGTGGAGACGCCTACCCTTCATACAATTGCAGGAGGAGCGGCAGCACGGCCGTTCAGCACACATCACAACGCTCTTGATATGGATCTATATTTGCGGATTGCCCTTGAACTTCCCTTAAAACGTCTTATTGTCGGAGGGTTTGAAAAGGTATTTGAAATCGGTAGAACCTTCAGGAATGAAGGAATTTCAATCAAGCATAATCCGGAATTCACGATGATGGAACTCTATCAAGCGTACGCAAATTATGAAGATATCATGGAACTAACGGAAGACATGATTTCCCATATCGTACAAAGAGTCCATGGCACACTTGAGATTACTTATCAGGGGCAGGCCCTTCAATTTAAAACCCCATGGCGTCGTCTCCCAATGCTGGAAGGTATTCTAGAGTATTCTGGGGTAGACTTCAGGAGTATAGTAACTGACGAACAGGCGCGTATCGTTGCTCAGGAGAAAGGTATTCATGTTGATGAGGATGCGTCGCGTGGCAAGATTATAAATGAGTTTTTTGAAGAGTTCGTTGAACCTAACTTGATGCAACCCACATTTATAACAGGGCATCCCGTAGAAATATCTCCGTTGGCTAAGCGTAACGTGGAGCAACCGGAATATACGGATCGGTTCGAAGCCTTTATATTTGGGCGTGAACTGGCGAATGCGTTTTCTGAGTTGAATGACCCCATCGATCAGCGGCAACGCTTTGAAGCGCAGACCGCTGAACGGGCTAAGGGGGATGATGAGGCGCATATGATGGATGAAGATTTCGTACAGGCTCTGGAGTATGGGCTTCCGCCGACAGGTGGACTAGGAATCGGTATTGACCGCTTGGTTATGCTCTTAACAGATTCCGCGTCGATTCGGGATGTTATTCTGTTTCCAACGATGCGTCCCAGAGACGAAAACGTTCGAGAAGACGACATTGAAGAATAACTTGCGAAAAGTTTCGCAGCATTTGGGTTGGTCCAATTAAAGTGGGCCAACCATTGGCTTTTTAATACCTATATAAAGAGTAT
>DATMYU010000284.1:0-2112 GCA_035560775.1 Desulfosporosinus sp. | reverse complement strand
ATATTTACACCGCATTAACTGGTAATGAAGAAATAAATACATTGTCGACCCCTAAACGGGTTCGAACTATTCGGGAAGCACCAGTCCCCTATCGAGAAGAACGCGAGTCGGGCAAGATTTTCCCATCTTGAATTTTAATGATGCGGCCAGCTAAGTGTTTGTCGTGGGTAACAATGACAAAGGCAACACCATACTCTTTATTCACTTGTTTAAAGATGTTATAAACATCTTCCGAACTATGCAAATCGAGGTTTCCCGTTGGCTCATCAGCCAAGATAATCTTAGGGTTATTGATTAGCGACCTGGCAATCGCAACACGTTGCTGTTGACCTCCGGATAGATCAAGGACATTGTATCGGCGATACTTATATAGCCCTAACATATCTAATAAGCGATTCGCCCTTTCCTTCACCTCAGATCGGTTGTTTCTTTGTATTTCACTAGGCATGAGAACATTGTCAAAAACATTGAACTCCTGTAATAGAAAATGAAACTGAAAAATAAACCCAATCGCCTGATTCCGCAATTCAGCTAATTTGCGCTGTGTCATATTTTTAGTATAAGATCCAGCGATGATGACTTCTCCACTAGTGGGCCTATCGAGAGTGCCCATGATATTTAAAAGCGTCGTTTTACCACTTCCAGAGGCTCCCACAACCGAGTTAATGCTGTGTTCCTCAATCTCTAAATTAATATCGTAAAGAATTTGCGACTTTACCCGAGTCCCATAGATCTTGTTAACATCAATCAATTCAATAACATTAGGCATTTTTAATTACCTCAATTGGGTTTAATTTGATACACCTGAGCGCAGGGAAAATGGCAGTTGACATTGAAGCCACAAGGAAAATAAGGACAGAAAGCGCAATGAACCTATAATCCACTGTGACATTAACCACAGGCAATCCTTGAGCGGTCACAATGTATTTATTGAATCCTCTAAGAAAGACAACAAGGAAACCAAGACTAAGCGCGATTCCTACAAGACTAAGTAATAACGCTTGATAGAAGAAGACAAGGCTCGACGAAAAGTCCGTAAGACCCATTGCCTTTAAAATACCAACTTGTTTCGATTTTTGGAAGACGTTAATTGTCAATGTATTGACAATAGTTATAATGGTCGCCAGCATGATGAAAAATTGGATGACAAGGGTGACTAGTTTTTGGCCCACGATAGCACTGACTAATAACTGATTCTGACCTTTCCAATTGTTAAGATATAACTCTTCCCCTGACAGGGAGCTTCTAATTTGGTCACTGACAACATCTGCTTGAAATGGGTCGTCAATCGCTAATTCAATCCCCGTCACTTTATTACCAAAACCGTTGAGGTTTTGCGCGGTAGTCAGATTCGTAATCACCCACGCATTATTAATCTTAGTAACTCCAAAATCATACAAGCCAACAATTTTCATAGTCACCGTTTGTCTACCAAGGGTTAAGATACTGACCTCATCCCCGACCTTGACACCTAATCGCTCAGCTAATTCTTTGCCGAGTAAAATCTCATTATCGTTAACCGGCGAACTACCTTCGTAAATTGCCGCTGTAATGTTATATAGATGCTCGGTGTCTGAGATATTGAACCCCCGTACAAGTATAGGGATCGTCATTTTCTCAAGTTTTATCCACGCTTGGTTATCGACATTTGGGGATACCGCTTCAACTTCCGGGAAATTGCTTCTGATCCTGTCCGCTTCCTTCTGCCAGTCACTAAATCCTCCACTTTTGGAGTACACAGTAATATGGGGGCTATAAGCTAGAACTTTATTGAATAATGTCTTTTCAAGTCCTTGACTGACCAGACCGATAAAAATCTGAACAGAGACTCCTATGGCTATGCCGAAAATGACTAAGAGCGTTTGTAATTTTTTATCAAGCAGAAACCGCCACGCGATTTTAAAAGGTAATAGCATAACAATTTTAGTCCTCTCTTAGTTGTATTATTTAATGGTCGGTTCGACGGTTGGTTGCCTTAACTGTCCGTTCTGCTCTCTTCCGGATGCCTCCTGATTCGCAGTCGGATACGCCGAAATACACAACTGTATTTTTAGTTCGATCTATTTGCATATTTCATTCGGTGACTAATTTAAAAATTACCCGTATTAAACC
>DATMYU010000283.1:0-5343 GCA_035560775.1 Desulfosporosinus sp. | reverse complement strand
CCGGCAACCGCCTTAGTTGCACTTATACCACCAGAATTAGGCCACTCGAAACTTATACTTTCTGTATAGGTATAAAGAAAACTTGGCTGGCACCAAGCGCTGGCCAAGGATGGCCGAGTGTCCCCGTAGCCTAGGATGGCGAGAAGGGACCCGCAGGCGCAAGCGGCCGCCTTAGTTGCACTTATACCACCAGAATTAGGCTACTCGAAACTTATACTTTCTGTATAGGTACGGAAAAGTAGTCCCTGTCGTGTAATTTCATCAAGTAGTTCTTGACGATTTCCTTGCTCAATATAATTGTAAGGGCACTGTACGGAGACAAACGGGTAGAGAAATTGCGTCTGATGATAAGGCGTTAAAAACTGCCTCCTCCCGAAAGGAGATGGATCTACTGTATTTATTCACCCTAGCACTGGGCCTCGCTCTTCTGCTTTGGGGGATGCGAATGTTGCGCCAGGGGCTTCAATCATTTGCCGGACATCGCCTGCGCCAAGCACTACTTTGGATGACTGCGACTCCCTGGCAAGGATTTTGGAGTGGAGCAATATCAACCGCCCTGCTTCAATCAAGCACTGCCTTGACCGTGATGACAGTGTCTTTCGTCGATGCGGAGCTACTACCTTTTGAAAGTGCTCTGGCGCTGATCTTAGGGAGCAATATTGGAAGCACACTAACCACGCAGCTTCTCGCTTTTCCCTTGGAGCGCATAACCCCCTACATAATGATTCTTGGCGCACTGGGCTATCTCTTTATTCCGAATCGAGGTCAATTTCTTTCCCTGTCCATCTTCGGCCTAGGCGTCCTATTTTTCGCATTAAACTTACTCCAAGCAGGTATGTCCCCGCTCGCTGATCTGCCGACGATTCAGCATTTTCTCCGGCAATTGGGAGACAACCATCTTCAAGGGGTCCTCGCTGGAACTGTGCTCTCTGCCCTACTTCACTCCTCCAGCGCCACGACAGGCATTGTCATGCTCCTCACGGAGGACGGATGGTTGAGTCTCCCTACCGCACTCGCCTTCATCTTCGGCGCAAACATTGGCACCTGTTTTACCGCGGTTTTGGCAGCTCTAGCCTCCTCGAGAGCAGCCCAAAGAGTAGCATTGTTCCACGTTTTACTGAACGTATTTGGGGTTATTATCTTCTTACCCTTCGTTGGGCCACTGGCTCATGGACTCACCCTCATGGGCGGAAGTCTTTCCAGACAGGTTGCTAACGCCCATACTCTTTTTAATGTCCTCTCCTCGGTATTGACCTTCCCCTTATTACCTTGGGCTACTCGATTTCTTAAAAAACTACTCCCGTGAAGCCCCGGGACGCAGTGTCACACAAGTCCCCCCTTCACACCAAACTTTTCAGCAATCAAATCACAAATCCCTCGGGCATCATCCAAGCCAAAGCAGGGAATCCCGTTATCAAACGAGATATCGCTCACTATTGCAATAAGCTCCTCTGGTTTGGAGAACAGTTCCTGATGCACCGCTGAGCGATACACCTCAATCTTAGGCTTGTTGCCGTGCTTGTATCCCTCAGTAAAGATCACATCAACTCCCTGAATTCGGGCTAGGACCTCATCAAGTGGCTGATCCTCTGCCACACTCTCCAAGATAGCAATCCTTTTAGGTGAGCTAATTGCGACTAAGTCAGCACCCGCTTGGGCATGACGCCATGTATCTTTGCCGGGTTGGTCCATCTCGAATCCATGAACATCATGTTTCAGAGTCGCAACCCTCCACCTGCGGCCTTTTGCCTCACGGATAATTTTTTCTAACAGCGTAGTCTTACCGGAATTGGCCATTCCGCCCACAATCGAAATGACGGGAATTGGATGACGCTCATCTATAGACTTAAAATCCATTATAACTCTCCCTTCAGGTACGTTAATAAAGAAAACTTGGCTGGCACCCGAAGACACTGTCTTCGCACGTATTAGTCATTCTGTCAGCCGCAGGCGCAGGCGGCCGCCTTAGTTGCACTTATACCACCCGAATTAGGCTACTCCAAAAACTTACTTTCTGTATAGGTAAGAAAAAGCCTGCCAATGTGGCAGGTTAATATCTAGGGTTCCAAATCAAACTGGATTCGCCCGAATACTTTCGACTTCAACACGGCCGTTTTCTCGATAAATCTCCAGTCGTTTATAGGCTTCCTCTATCTTAATAATTTCCTTTCCCACGGCGACGATGACATTGGGATGACAAAAACCAACTGACAGGTGACTATCAAAACTGATTTGGACAAAAGTTGAACTAACCCCTGATCCCCCGAGTTCGTGAATCTTTACATTTCCCCCAGCAAATATTTTTCCACCCCGACATACGCCTTCAATTTTAACATCTCCTTCGACCCGGATCTCCGAATTATAGATTCCCTTCTGACACTCAAATGATCCACCACATTCGATGGTTGCCCCTTGCACATAACTGACCTCAAAACTGAGTTTATCCGGAATCTCAAGGATCATAGTTTCAATAAATTGTTCAAGGATTTCATCCACCCGTTGTAAATAAGGTAAAGCTTGAATGTCTATCGGTCCTAACCCCACCAAAAAATGTTTCGCTGTTCGGAGCGTAACAACTAAGCCCTCCGTAACCATTTCATCATCCTTATGTTCCATGAGAAATTTCTCTACGCGAGTACAAAGTTTGGGAAGTTCGGGAAACCGTCTTTCTATGATTATTTTTAGACATTGTCCCGGTTGCATATTGATAGCTCCAGGCGCTTTAATCAGCTCTTCAGTATGGCGTAAACAATCGTTCAATTGATCCCGCAACTCGGACACACTACGGAGGAGTTCCGAACGAACCACAAATTTTTCTCCGATAATAATCTTTCCACCCAACATATTCTGATGAATCTTGGCCCCCTTTTCGGCTCTAAGCTCTGCATGAGAGACAGAACCCCTAATTTCAAGCTTCCCCCCGGCAAAAACATGTAGCCCGTCTTGAACATTTCCGTTCACGAATACATCACCGGGGAATTTGATACTTCCTGTTGCTATATCTACGTCCGTATGCCGAACATAGACATTCTCAACCATGTAGGTTCTTTCATCCACACGTATTGGCTGTCCCCCACACGCAGCAATCACTTCTAGTCCATCATCTGAAAGATAGACATTTTTCTTGGGACGGAATTGAAAATCTTTCACCGCTGCAACGGGTAAGACCTTACCGAAGACGTCTTTCCCAGGAATCCCCACCTTAACCGGGATTTTACGAGCAAGAACAGCCCCTTCTTCCACCAGTTCTACCTTGGATGCAAAGAAATCGATGTTTTCCGCCCCTGCACCAGAAAGTACTTGAGGATTGCCCACAAAGTCTTCTAATTGGGCGTGTTCGGACGGCACCGTCAATGTAGCTTCAGCAACGACAACCTCTCCCCTACCCTCGACTGCCAAAATTTCCTGCCAACTATCGGACCGACGTCCATGGACAACATTTATTTGCTCTAAGTCCCCATTCAACCTTGCCTCATCCCAAATTTCCCCTTGGGCAGGCAGGCTCTCCCAGGTAACATATTTTTCTAAATCAATCTCCTCCAAAGCAGGAAGGTCTTTCGGAAGAATATAATGCCCTGGTAGTTCATGCCTAACTTTCGCTACAACCGACAATCCACTAAAACGCACTTGCAACTCCCAAGACAAATTCCCCTCCTTGGTTATAGGATGAAATTCCACCTGATCCCCGAAACTAACCTGAAACGACTTATCCTGGCGCTTACCATTTAACCAAACTTCACCAGCCTCTAAAAAGGGCCGAAATTGTTTGACCCCTTCGCTCAGGGAAATGACGTACTTAGTTCCATCCCAGTTAACTTGGCTAAGCGTCAATAAAGGTTCTTGAAGTATATGATCCTGCCATATCAGGCGGACTTTCCACTGGCGAAAAAAAAATCCAGGCTTCTCCATCACCTCCAAGGTTATGTCCTCCGGTGAAAGCTTGAGCTTACCCGCCCACTCTTCTCTAATTTCTTCTAAAGAACGTCCTCGAACGATTTCTTCTGGCACCTTAATCACCCCACTTTGTCTGAATTGTCTTTATTTTATTAATCATACCAAGAACTGTGTTCTATCCCCATAGGGCTTTAGTCCCGATAAAACGCCAGAAAAGACTTCTTTAGACTTATTTCGACTCATTTCACTCATTTAGACATTTGATAACCTGATGATTTTCGCCCATTTGGATCTTGGCTGTTACCAGGGACTTTGGGCAATGGCTTACTAGGTGTTGGTGTAACCGGCTTTAACAGATCCACGTTCTCCTGGTCAATTACTTTATCTGTGGTTATCCCTTGCAATAAGTTTTTAACCACTTTCCTTACTTCAATCGGATCAACCTTCCAATAACTTACCCCATCCATATCCAGAAAGGTACCTGGTAAAGTCTGAGAAGCAACATTTGAGCTTTGAAACCCAACGGCAACTTTGGCTAACGTGAAAACGTCCTTAGTCGCTAAATTCGTATGTACTGCCTGCATCATCTGTGGAATCAGGAAAGGAAGCTTCGGAAGAGTCTTAAGTTGAAACATCTCCTTGGCGACCGCTTTCAGAACAACTTGCTGCCTTGCCGTCCGTGAGATGTCGCCTAAGGCATCGTGACGGAAACGGGCATACTGCAATGCTTTAGAACCATCTAAACGTTGCACACCTTTATGCAAATTTATATACCCATCCTCAATATCACCGGTCTCATAGTACATATCCTTCTCGACATCGACCGTGATTCCACCTAACGTATCAATGACTTTCTTAAATCCTTGAAAGTTCGTCTGAACATACCCTGAGATCTCTTCGCCGGTCAGATCTTCCACACATTCTTGTAATGTCGCTAAATCCGTCAATGCCGCGACCGCATTAATTTTCAGGTAACCACGTCCAGGAAGGGACACACGCGTATCACGAGGAATCGAAAGCAGACTAATCCGCTGCGTTTCCGGATCGACGCTGGCCAAAATCAAGGAGTCGGTATTAAACTTTATCTCCTCAGAACGTTGATCTGCTCCGATGAGTAAGATGCTGACCCGATTTTGAAGTCCACCATTTGAATCCAGTGAACCAATGCCGAACATCTTCCCCTCTCCTATAAACCCGTTATACCAAAGAAAACCTGCCGCTAAAATTCCCAATAAGGCAACCGTTTTTAGAATCAAACTGATCGCGCGCCCCACTTCACCAACTCCATCATTTAACTTCTTTATTTATTATACCCAATTCCAAATGATATGAAAGAAAATTCACAGAAATTATCATCTAAGGCAGGGTTGGGCACGTTTATATCATTTCGCAGGAAATAATAAGGGGCAGGGACATGATTCAACATGCCCCTACCCCTTTGATAAATAT
>DATMYU010000282.1:0-3286 GCA_035560775.1 Desulfosporosinus sp. | reverse complement strand
GCTTAAAGGAGGCTATATACCATGACATATTATGATTCCAAAAGCAAAAACTACGGTGAAAAGAAATCAAACCGTCTCATAAATGAAAAATCTCCCTACCTTCTCCAACACGCTTTTAATCCAGTTGATTGGTATCCATGGGGAGAAGAAGCGTTTGAAAAAGCAAAGTGTGAAGATAAGGCGATATTCCTCAGTGTCGGCTATAGTACATGCCATTGGTGCCATGATCGTCCAAGTACAATTTTTTTATAAAAAGCTTCTGATATTCTATAGTTCACAAATCGGTATAGGTACTATATAATGATGGTAAGAATTCTTACTTTGCTGGAGGACGACATGACAGAATATAATGTGACGATAAGTAGCAAAGGGCAATTTGTTTTGCCTAAGGAAGTTCGTGATCAGTTTAGGCTGTCTACCGGTAGCAAAATTAAAATCATCGTGGATGGAGAATCAATTATCCTGAAGCCCCGTACTGTGGCAGACGAATTGCAAGATCTTATTCTTGCCGATATCATAAAAGATGGCAAAGTTATTAATGAGGAAAACATTCGGGAATATCAAACCAAACTAAATAAAGCTTTTGACGCTTTTGTTGCTGAAGCGGATCAAGAATATGGGAAAAAAGACTATGTGTCTCTGAAAGAGCTGAAACAGGAGAATGACGAGAATGTTTGAAGTTGTTGTTCTCAACTCTGCGTCGAGGCAGTTGAAAAAATTTGATAAAGTCGTTAGAAATGCAATCATTGCCGGGATGGAAAAGATTGCGGAGAACCCATATACTGGAGAACGCTTGAAAGGGAACTTAGCGACCATATACTCGTATCATTTGAACGTGGCCAGTGTGGAATATCGTATAGCCTACCAGATCAAGGAGCAGGAAATCGTTGTCATTGTTTTGCAGATTGGAACGCGTGAGAATTTTTATGAAGAATTGAAGAAAATGTTAAAAAATTAGACCCTTTCTTGTATGATATCAAAAGCAAGAAGGGGTCTTATCTGTTTATGAAAGTGAAAATTGTAATTACCAAGTCAAACAGCCCTTCAGAGCCTGCTCTGAAGGATTTTAATCAGTTCGTATTCGATGTTTTAAAGCAACACTCAGGGAAAATAGACAACACTGAGGTGGAAATCAATGAATCATGAGCGGAATATAAAACAGGTCGCCATTTATTTGAGAAAATCCAGAGATGAAGGCGAATATGATGACGTTTTGGCTAAACACCGTGACGCATTACTGGCAATTGCCAATAATCAAGGTTGGACATATCGTTTATATGAGGAAATTGGTTCCGGTGAAAGTATTGCGAAGAGAAAGAAAATGCAACAATTACTGAACCATGTGGATGAAGGCCGCTATGACGGTGTACTCGTAATGGATATTGACCGGTTGGGTAGAGGAGAGCACGCTGATTGAGCAAAGATCTGCGAAGCGTTTTTGTATTCGGATACCTTTGTTATTACGCCGCAAAAAATATATGACTTATCCAAAGAACAGGATGAGATGTTCTTTGACTTCCAGGCGATCTTCGCAAAAATGGAATATAAAATGATTAAGAAGCGGATGAAACAAGGGAAAATTGCCGGTGCTAAAAAAGGCATGTGGACTAACGGAAAACCGCCATATCCGTATGTTTATAATCCGGCAGCCAAACAAATTGAAGTGAATGAAGACAAGAAAAAAATATACCGGATGATTGTAGAAAAGTATTTATCCGGTATCGCTTGTCAAAAAATCGCTATTTGGTTGAACAATTCCAAGATTTCCCTACCATATGGGCCGACTCGTAATAAAAAGGGCTGGTCCAGTCTTAGTATATTGCGGTTACTGACCAACGAAACGCATTTGGGATACATGACATATGGGAAGACCCGTAAAACCAGAGGTGTTATTCAATTTCTGGAGAAGGAAGATTGGATCAAAGTTACGGGTACACATGAAGTTTTGAAAACCCCAGAAGAGCATGAGCAGATTTTATTGAGAGTGGCGCAGAACAATATCATTCCTAAAAAGTGCCGGTCGGCGGTATTGCCGTTATCCGGGTTATTATATTGTTCAAAATGTGGCAGGCGAATGCAGTTTAAGCGGCATCCGGGAAAGACAGATGAGTATTGGACCGCTGTATGTGTTTATCAGTATCCAGATGGAAGAAAGTGCAATCAGACGGGCCGGAAAATGGATGAGCATTTTTATAATGTATTGTATGAAAAGATTGTCAAAATTGATGATGAGACGTTGAAGCTGATTGAGGACAGTGACGCTAAATATAAGGAAATCAGCATGTTGCTTGAAATGAAGCAAAAGGAATTAAAGCAGATTGATCAGGCTATAGAGAAGTTGTTTGATTTGTATGAGGAAGGGGTCATAATTAAGCAGCGATTTGCGGATCGGATATCGCAGAATGAAAAGACGAAGAAGGAAATCGTGGGTGAAGTGGATTTGTATAAACGGGAATTGATGATGAGGGAGCAGACGTTGACGGTGGAGATGATACGGCAGCGGGTGGATGAGTTTAAGGTGATGTGGCGGGAGTCGTCGACGGCGGAGGAGCAGAATTTGGCGTATCGGATGTTGGTGGATAGGATTGTCTATGATCGTGAGGGGACTGGCGTTAGTTTGGAGGTTTTGTATAAATAAATGGTAAGGTATAGCCGGTGATGGAAATTCACCGGTTTTTATTTTTGCCTTTATGAGATGGATGTATAAATTTTGGATGAATTGGGAAGGAATGATGAATATCCTGTCGAATTGAGTTTGGTATGTTTGTATGGGAGAAAAATGGTAATTAAAGATTGTCGAACAGGGGGATTGTTATGCAAAAAGACTTTCATTATGATGCGATCTATGTTTTGGCAAAATGGGCTGATATTGATGATGATGTAGCGTTCAAAATAGCCTATTCCTCACAATACGTGGATGATGCCAATAACACTGGGCAACTTTACTTCCACAATAAATTCAGCTATACCCGTACCAGCTCAGCTCATGCCGTGTTGGATATTACCCATAACTCTGATGATGTCGAAAATCATAACACTTGGTTACCTTTTCATTTTTTGCCTGGTAATGCAGGATATGCCCGAGGTCAAGCCCCAAATTTGGAAATTGAAGATTTGCTCGTTTGCACTCCGGACAGCTACGTGGCTCGAGATATGGTTAAAGAAGCTATTAAGGCCTGTAGTAAATCCAACGGGATTCAACGGTTCGGTATTGCTCTACATACTTATGCAGATACGTGGGCTCACCGTGGATTTATCGGTCGGGTTTCTGATAAAAACGTGGTAC
>DATMYU010000281.1:0-8940 GCA_035560775.1 Desulfosporosinus sp. | reverse complement strand
GCGGCCGCCTTAGTTGCACTTATACCACCAGAATTAGGCTACTTAAAACTATACTTTCTGTATAGGTATCAAAAAGGGACAGGGGTAAGTAACAGGGGGAGCCTAAACTAACCCCGCTTTCGCCCTGTCCCAAGTCATTATTAGCCTTCGACTACCTCGCCAGCTTTGCTAGCTTCTTCAGCCTCATCCAAATTACCTTGTTGTCCTTCGATGATAGCATCAGCCATCTTCGAAGTTAGTAATTTGACAGCACGAATAGCATCATCGTTAGCTGGAATAACAACATCGATTTCATCCGGATCGCAGTTTGTATCAACAATTGCTACTATCGGAATATGCAAACGACGTGCTTCTGCGACCGCAATACGTTCTTTACGCGGATCAACAATAAACAAGGCGTCCGGAAGCTTCTTCATAGTCTTGATACCACCCAAGAAGCGCTCTAGTTTCTCCATCTCATGACGCAGGGCAGAAACTTCTTTCTTCGTAAGTACATCGAAAACACCTTCAACCTCCATCTTCTCCAAAACACGTAAACGATCGACACGTTTTTGGATTGTTTGGAAGTTTGTTAGCATACCGCCGAGCCAACGCTCGTTTACAAAATACATACCACAACGTGTCGCTTCATCTCTGACAGACTCTTGCGCTTGTTTCTTGGTACCCACGAACAGCATGGTACCTCCTTCAGTGGCAAGGTTGCGAACAAAATTATAGGCTTCATCTACTTTTTTTACGGTTTTTTGGAGATCAATAATGTAGATTCCATTACGCTCCGTAAAAATATAGCGTGCCATTTTGGGATTCCACCGACGCGTTTGATGACCGAAGTGTACACCGGCTTCCAATAATTGTTTCATTGAAATAACAGCCATAGTGTTACACCACCTTTCTTTTGTTTTTTTCCTCCGCAGGTTCATCTTGGAACACCCCTCACCTCCCAGTAAGGAACCGGCGCCCCAATCCCACTACGTGTGTCATTAAATCACACTGCAAGTAGATTAGCACATTTTGCAAGGTATTGCAATGCCTTACATGAAATCCATCGTGCCCCTATTCTATTCGCTCATGCCTGTATAACTCGCAAAATTGGAACGCAAATCATACTGCAGAATATATTTTTCCAAGTCACTCATCAGTTCGGGAAAGGGGAAATAGAATTCGCTTACGTAAAAGAACTTATCACCCGTACGAATCTGCGCCACTTCCCGGCCTTTCCCATCAAAATAAAAAGCAACGCGCCGTATATCATCGGGTTGTAGGATGTGACTACCAAGCAACGAACGAAATACTATTTGCTGATCCTTAAACTCTACGTGTTTACTTTTGCCTATAACCCATAAGGCTATGATCCCAAGCCCTGCAATAATATATATCCCTACAAGCACAGCCATTTCTAGGCTCGGTAGTTTCCATAATAGATACACACTACCCATTACTAGGGGATAAAGAATCAGAAAAAGGAGGCCGGGAATAATAAGCGGTCTCAACTGGTAAACATAATCATGTTCCTCCATGAAAGTACCCTCCTGTTAAACGGCTTACTTAATATGCTTGACATGCTTATCAAGTTCTTCAAGCAAATAATCGTTAAGAACTCGTATATAAGTTCCTTTCATGCCTAATGACTTCGATTCGATCACACCCGCTGATTCAAACTTACGCAGGGCATTAACAATGACGGAACGAGTAATCCCGACTCGATCGGCAATTTTGCTGGCAACCAGAAGTCCTTCACCGCCACCCAATTCTGCAAAGATATGTTCCACTGCTTCGAGTTCAGAATATGACAGAGTTTCTACGGCGATTTGGACTGCCGCCTTTTTACGTGCCTCTTCCTCTGCTCGTTCCGCCTTAACTCGTAAAATCTCCATACCCACAACCGTTGCGCCATATTCAGCAAGCACTAGATCTTGCTCTGTAAACTCCACATCGTATTTGGCCAAAACCAAAGTCCCAACGCGTTCGCCTCCGCCTAGAATGGGAATAATGGTTGTAAGCTTATTCGTGAAATGACACTGTTCCTCACCGTTAAACACACAGCCATTGGCAACCTGATTCGTATTCGTTTTAGTCTCGGTAACTCTCATTAAGCCGTCATTATAACTTTCTGGGAAGCGCTCAGAATGGACAACAATGTCTTCCATTGTTACACAAACAAAATCATTCATGAAACTATACCCTAAGATTTTCCCTCTTCGTCCTACAATATAACAATTGGCGGTTATGGTCTGTCGAAGAACTTTAGCCATTTCCTCAAAATCAACCGGATTCCCAGCAGCACGCTGGACTAATTTACTAATAGTTCTCGTTTTTTCTAACAATGTCATCTCCATAAGCTTTGGTTTCCTCCTTTATCTTGCTTCCCCATGGCCCTTTCAATATAAACAATATTCTTGGTTCAGATGGGGTTTTTACCCCACCTGAACCTTAGAAGATGTTATCCAGGAGCTTAGTGCCACTTATCCCGCTGCTTGAAGAAGCGGGGTGTTAGTGGCAGTTAGCTATCGGATAAATCTATAAAATGTAGCGCGTTAAATCTTGATTTTGGACCACATTGTCCAAGCGGTGCTGAACATATTCCCGATTAATCGTTACAGTATAATCCTCAGGGAGTTCAGAGGCTTCAAATGATAATTCCTCAAGCACTTTTTCCACAATCGTGTGTAGTCGTCGAGCCCCAATATTTTCAGTGGTAGAATTCACCTTGTAGGCTACTTCTGCCAATTCATCAATCGCATTCTCAGTAAAATCTACCTTTATTCCTTCCGCTCCCAATAACGCGCTGTATTGTTTAATTAACGACGATTGAGGTTCCGTAAGAATACGTTTGAAATCGGCTACACTTAACGATTCAAGTTCCACACGAATGGGGAATCTTCCCTGAAGCTCCGGAATTAGGTCAGACGGTTTGCTTATATGAAAAGCTCCCGCAGCAATAAACAAGATATGATCGGTTTTAACTGGTCCATACTTGGTTACGACGGTAGATCCTTCAACGATCGGAAGAATGTCACGTTGTACTCCTCCCCTAGAAACATCCGGACCGCCCGCACCTTCCCGTCCCGCAATTTTATCAATTTCGTCTAAGAAAACGATTCCTTCATGCTCAGTTCTACGAATGGCATCTTGAACCGCTTCATCTTGATCAATCAAGTTTTGAGTTTCTTCATTAATCAAGATTTTCCGAGCTTCTCGTACGATTACTTTTCTCTTTTTATGCTTCTTTGGGAGTATCCCAGACATCATATCCTGAATATTCATGCCCATCTCCATCATGTTGTTGTTACCCAACATATCGGAAAGTTGCGTAGCCTCTTCAACAGAAATCTCAATGACCTGCTCTTCAAGGTCCCCACGGCTCAAACGGTCCGCTACTAACTTGCGTTCTTTCTCTATTTCGGGAGTCAAATTAATTTCCTTTTCTTGCTCTGACGAACCCCCAAACAACATCTGAAAAGGGTTACTTGATGAACTCTCTGAGCGTTTTTCAGGAACTAACAACTCAACCAAGCGTTTCTCGGCATTGACCGCAGCCTGAGCCTGAACCTTATCTGCACGCTCCACCTTCACCATACGCAAGGCAATCTCGACCAAGTCACGAATAATGGCTTCCACATCTCGACCAACATAGCCAACTTCGGTAAACTTCGTGGCTTCAATCTTAATGAACGGGGCGCGAACAAGCTTTGCCAACCGACGAGCGATCTCCGTCTTCCCAACGCCTGTCGGACCAATCATCAAAATATTTTTAGGTATAATTTCCTCTTGCAATTGCTCTGGCAAACAAGAACGTCGGTAACGATTACGCAAAGCAACCGCAACAGCTCGTTTTGCCGCATCTTGTCCTACGATGTACCGGTCCAATTCACGTACAATTTCTCGAGGAGTCAAGCTGTCCATTGTAATCACCCCCTATAACTCTTCCACATTTATTTGCTCATTGGTATAAACACAAATCGAAGCAGCTACAAGCATTGCTTCTCTTACAATCTCCGCAGTCGGCAGATCGGTATGCTTCACTAAGGCACGAGCAGCCGCTAAAGCATAGTTTCCACCGGATCCAATTGCCGCGATTCCATCATCCGGTTCAATCACTTCACCTGAACCCGATAATATTAAGAGATTTTGGGCATCTGCAACCAAAAGCAGTGCTTCAAGGTTTCTCAGCATTTTGTCCGTTCGCCATTCCTTGGCGAGCTCTACGGCTGCACGCTGAAGATTGCCATGATACTCTTCGAGTTTTTGTTCAAACTTATCAAAAAGTGTAAACGCGTCCGCAACGGATCCCGCAAACCCTGCAATCACTTTTCCGTGAAACAAGCGCCGGACTTTCCGAGCTTTATGTTTCATAACGGTTGCCTGCCCAAAGGTCACTTGGCCGTCACCCGCTATGGCTACGTGTTCCCCTTTTTTCACTGCGACGATGGTCGTTGCATGAAACATGACTAAAACCCCCTCGAATGAAGTTTACTAGGGCCTTTCCAGTGTGTCAAGTCAATTGTACGTAATTTGGAAACTTTTGCGAAAATTCACTCTGTATCTGGCATACTGTGGTCTTTCGCTCGAGGATGAGCCTGATCATAAACTTCTTTAAGCCGTTCACGAGTTAAATGTGTATATATTTGAGTCGATGAAAGTTTCTCATGTCCCAGCAATTCTTGAACACTTCTTAAATCGGCACCTCCATCTAATAAATGTGTAGCAAAGGAATGGCGGAGCATATGTGGATTCACATGTTGTTCCAGACTCATCTTGGCGACCAGTTTGTCCAAAATCCGTCGCACAGACCTATCCGATAAACGCGTCCCTTGGTAATTAAGCAACAGACTCTTATCACAATCCACGCGCATTCCCAGATAAGCCTCAATGGCTTGAATCGCGTAGTTTGTAACTGGAACCACTCGTTCCTTGTTCCCCTTTCCGAGAACTCTGATCAACTTGCTACTCATGTCTATGTTTTCCCGATTTAAGCCAACCAATTCACTGACCCTAAGCCCGGAACCGTAAAGTAACTCCATGATAACTTGATCGCGGGATCCCAATAAATTCGTACAATCCGGCGCCCGTAGTAGCTTCTCTACCTGGTCTAGATATAGAAAATGCGGGAGTCTCCGTCCTAGTTTAGGACTTGCTACCCGCTGTACTGGATTTATTTGAAGTATGTCCTCACGACACAAGAATTTGAAAAACGACCGTAACGTGGCAAGCTTACGGGCCATACTTTTTCTTGCCAACCCGTGTTCTGCCAAAACGCCGAGGAAACTACGTACAATGTAGACATCGATCAGATCTACCGTGAGCGCTTCAGGGTCTACACCCAGTTCGAGTGCTGCAAACCGGAAAAACTGACCTAAATCGCTTTGATAAGCAGTGACAGTATGATCCGAACGGTTTTGGGAATATTGATGACCCGAGAAAAAACTTAACGCCTCATCCGCTAGCACAAGCTTACCTCCCCAAATCTTCCCACGCACAAAACTCTCCTAACGACTCTAAAGCTCGTTCTGAAATTTTAGCATTTTTTTCACGTTTGTCCCGTATCCGCATCGTTAAGGGTGGGAGTAAACCAAAGTTTATATTCATCGGTTGAAAACTTTGACTTGGAGAACCCTCCAAATGACGCGCCAATCCCCCTAACGTTGTTTCGGATGGGAAAACAAGGGTATTCATCCCACCAAGAAGTCGCCAGGCATTAAGGCCTGCCAGAAGCCCGCTAGCAGCAGATTCGACATAACCTTCGACCCCTGTCATTTGACCAGCAAAGAAGAGCGATGGTTTACTCTTTGAACTAAAATCTGCTCTAAGTACCTTAGGGGCATTGAGGAACGTATTCCTGTGCATCACACCAAAACGTACAAACTCGGCGCTTTCTAAACCAGGAATTAACGAAAAGACCCGTTTTTGTTCTCCCCATTTTAAATGTGTCTGAAAGCCTACCAGGTTAAAGAGTGTTCCCGCTTGATTTTCTTTACGGAGCTGGACAACGGCGTACGACTTTTTCCCTGTGCGAGGATCCTGCAAACCGACAGGCTTTAAGGGACCAAACGTCAGCGTTTGAGGGCCGCGTTTAGCCATCACTTCAATTGGTAGACAGCCTTCGAAAACTTTTCCCTGTTCAAATCCTTGGACTTCAGCCACCTCAGCCTGTAGCAAGGCTTTATAAAATGCGTCATACTCTTCCTGAGTCATTGGACAGTTCAAGTAGTCTGCGTCTCCCTTATCATAGCGGGAAGCCCAAAAAGCCTTGTCTAAATTAATGGATTCGAGCGTGACAATTGGCGCGGCCGCATCGTAAAAGGATAAGGCTTCTTCTCCAGTTAACCTTAGTATCTCTACCGCCAATTTATCAGAGGTCAAGGGGCCACTAGCCACCACCGTGATCCCTTCTTGGCCAATACTATGCACTTCTTCTCGATGAATACATACATTCTGATGTTGTTCCAACCGTTTTGTAACCTCGCTAGAAAACAGCTCCCGATCAACTGCTAACGCGCCACCGGCAGGAACCGCGTGATGATCCGCTGCGCTCATAATTAAGGAACCCATGCGGCGCATTTCTTCTTTTAATAAACCTACTGCGTTCTCTAAACCAGATCCCCGCAGCGAGTTGCTACAAACAAGTTCTGCAAACTTATCTGTATGATGTGCGGGTGTAGTTTTGCTCGGACGCATTTCATATAAATCGACCATCACACCGCGTTCGGCAAGCTGCCAGGCAGCCTCCGAGCCTGCAAGACCTGCTCCGATGACGGTAATATGTTGCATGATCTATTTCGCTCCTTATCTCAAATAGCAGGTTCAGTGGTTTCTTTTAGCCTTCTTCAATCACTTCTGTATAACGACATTCCGGATTCGTGCACACATGTTTCTTTTGGCGTTTCGAAGATTTAATCACCATTAATTGGTTACACTCTGGACAAGGGTCTGGAGCTGGCATTTCCCATGAAACAAAATCGCACTCTGGATAAGCACTACAGCCGTAAAACTTTCGCCCTTTCTTGGAGCGACGACTGACAAGTGGTTTATTGCATTTCGGACAATTCACGCCCACTTCTTCAAAGAGTGGCTTTGTATTTCGACACTCTGGAAAACCCGGACAAGCAAGGAATTTACCGTAGCGACCCATCTTAATCACCATATTCCGCCCACATAGGTCACAAATTTCTTCTGAAACTTGATCCTCTATTTTTACCTTGCCGATCTGCTCTTCAGCATGAGCCAAGGTCACGGAGAAAGGCGTATAATAATCCTCCACCACGGATTTCCAAGTAGAACTACCTTCTTCAATTAGATCGAGTTTCTCTTCCAAATTGGCCGTAAACTCCAAATTCAAAATATCCGCGAAATATTCTTTCAGTAAGGTTATTACGATCTCTCCAAGTTCCGTAGGAACAAGTTGTTTTTCTTCTTTAACAACATAACCACGAGTTTGAATTGTTTCGATGGTCGGCGCATATGTACTTGGCCTTCCTATACCTTCTTCCTCCATCTTGCGAACGAGAGAGGCTTCCGTGAAGCGTGGCGGTGGTTCTGTAAAATGTTGTTTGTCTTGAATTTTAACAAGTTTTAGCTTCTCTCCTGGAGAAACCGAAAGCGTCAACGAGTTTTGTTCCTCATCGATTGTATCGCCTTCATCTTTGCCTTCTTCATAAACCGCTAAAAAACCTGGAAAACGAACTTTTGAGGCATTCGCCCGGAATAAATATTCTCCTACCAATACATCAACCGTCAATGTATCCATGACAGCTACACTCATCTGACTCGCAATAAAGCGCTCCCAAATCAAACGGTATAACCGTAATTGATCTCGTGATAAAATCCCTTTCATTAAATCTGGAGTCCGCATAGTTGCAGTTGGTCGGATCGCCTCATGCGCCTCCTGAGCCCGTCCTTTATTCTTAAACTCGCGTGGTTCAGAGGGAGCATAATCATTCCCATAGTGTGATAAAATCCATTCTTTGGCCTCCGCTTGAGCAGTTTCGGCGATCTTGACAGAATCTGTACGCATATAAGTGATTAAACCGACGGTTCCTTCTTTACCCAGGTCAAGACCTTCATACAATTGCTGTGCCAACATCATGGTACGCTTAGGTGAAAAACTTAACCTTCGATGGGCTTCCTGCTGTAAGCTACTCGTTATAAAGGGCGGGGCAGGAAGCCTTTTCTTTTCTTTCGTACGTACATCAGAAACCTGAAAATCGTTTCCCGATATATCCCCTAAAATGACTTCCATTTCTGCTTTAGAGGAAATGGAAATCTTTTGTCCAGATTTCTTTAAAAGCTTTGCCAAGAACGTTCCCCCGGCAGATTGGAGGTCAGCTGTTAGACTCCAATACTCTTCCGCAACAAAAGCTCTTATTTGCTCTTCACGATCGTCAACTAAGCGAACAGCTACGGATTGGACCCGTCCAGCACTTAAGCCTTTCTTGATTTTTCGCCAGAGCAAAGGACTTAATTGGTAGCCAACTAAACGGTCCAAGACTCGGCGGGCTTGCTGAGCATCAACCCGATGCTGATCAATTTCACGAGGATGCTTAACTGCCGCCATTATAGCCGGTTTGGTAATTTCGTGAAATTCAATCCGATTTTTTTCATTCAGGTTAAGTCCTAACAAATGGGAAAGATGCCAAGCAATTGCTTCCCCCTCACGATCCGGGTCAGAAGCCAATAAGACTTTATCTGCCCCTTTGGCCGCTGCACGTAATTCCTTGATTAAATCTCCTCGTCCACGAATAGCAATATATTTTGGTTCGAAGTCATTTTCTAAGTCAACGCCCAATTGACTTTTCGGTAAATCCCGTAAATGGCCCATAGAGGCTTTAACCGTGTATCGGCTTCCCAAAAATTTACTAATTGCCTTGGCCTTGGCGGGCGATTCCACAATTACTAGCGTTTTAGACATAATTTCACCTCAAATAAACTTAAAGACAACACTTA
>DATMYU010000280.1:0-3781 GCA_035560775.1 Desulfosporosinus sp. | reverse complement strand
CTAGATGATATTAACATTAAGAAAAAAGTTTGTCTATTGTTGGTAATATATCATGTTAATATGAATTGAATGGACTTTGTGAAAATAAGGGTTGCTGTCCGCTATCATTGTAGTACAATAGTGGTATGTAGATAATACCTAAAGGAGAGGTTTCATTGAAAACAAACACCCCAAAACGAAAGGTCAAAATTAGTCTTAACTTAGATTCTGAAGCTCTACGGAGATTAGACAAACTTTGTGCAACCAAAAACTTAAGCCGTCCCCAAGTCATTGAAATGATATTTTCTACCGACGATGAAACAGTCACTTTTATGACTGAGCAGATTAAGAAGCTTGATTCGGCAATTGGGTTCTAAATTACAATCATCGAGCCAGAAGTAATGGAATGCACTTCCACATACAAAGTCCTGCAAGGATAGCACTCCCTGCAGGACTTTGATATTAGCTTGTTCAATTTCGCTACTGTTACTTGATGAGGCCTTGAGCTTTGAGCCACTCACTTGCAACAGCTTTAGGATCCTTTTTGTCCACATCGACTTGAGCATTTAGTTTTTGCATTGTCTCATCGTTCAATTTTCCGGCGAGAAGATTCAATGCGTCAGCAATTTCCGGATGTTTTTTCAAGGTATCGTCGCGAACTAGCGGAGCGGCGTAATAGGGTGGGAAGAAGTGCTTGTCGTCAATAAGTGATATTAGATTAAACGCCGCAATTCGTCCATCAGTCGCAAATGAATCATTGACATCGGCCTTACCTGTTCTCACCGCATCATAGGATAATCCGATGTCCATACTCTTTGCGGTTTTGAAGTTAAGTCCATAGGCGGCTTGGAGCCCTTTATAACCATCCTGTCGTTCTAGAAATTCCGGTTCACAGACTAAGCTCATGTTAGGTGCCTGTTTAACCAAATCGCTGAAGGTTTTAATTCCATATTTTTCAGCTTGAGCTTTGGTCATTGCCAAGGTATACGTATTATTAAAACCAAAGGGTTTAAGCCAAGTTATTTTTTTCTGAGTTTCATATTCTTGCTTAACTTTTTGGTAGACTGCATCTGGGTCAGTCATCAGTGCTTCTTTTAGGTGCACCGTTAAGGCTGTTCCTGTATATTCTGCATATATGTCTAGATCACCACGGTCAAGAGCCTGCGAGACAATCAGTGACCCGCCTAAATTAGGTTTAGTCACAACCTTTAGCTTGGTTTTGTCTGTGATAAGATCTTCCATCATATAAACAAGGATGTTTTGCTCGGTGAAATTCTTTCCTCCGATGGTAATCGTATCGTCCTTACTTGCACCACATCCGACGACACTCAACCCCAGAAGCGCGGTTGTTAATAGGGCACCTACTAATTTACGTTTAAACTCTTTTTTCATCCAATCTTGTTTCAAGATGAACTCTCCTCCTTCTTATTTGTCTTTTTAAATTTGCTTATTCACTTGGTCCACTTTCAGCGACTCTCACTTCTATAATTGAGAGTTCCATGTTTTAGCCTAAGCGAATTCACTTAGGATTTTTTCCCTTTGGGAGTCACCCGATCTTCAATCTTTTTAAGCCCAAAATCAAAGACTAGGGCCAAAATAGCTGCGGGTATAGCACCGGCAAGAATTAGCTCGGTACTGGCCATGGCAATGCCGCGATAAATTAAATCACCCAAACCACCCGATCCGATCAGCGTTGCAATCGTAGCCACCCCGATAATCAAAACGGTTGCTGTCCTAATTCCCGCCATAATAATTGGTAGTGCCAGTGGAATCTCCACCATGAACAAAATCTGTCGCGGTGTCATTCCCATTCCCTTACCAGCTTCAATCGCTGCCTGGTCAACACTAATGATCCCCGTATAGGTGTTACGTAGAATCGGCAATAACCCATAGATGGTCAAAGCGATTACCGCTGGCAAAAAGCCAATTCCAAATAAAGGGATCATAATCCCCAAGAGCGCCAGGCTGGGAATCGTCTGAAATACCGCAGTTACTCCTATGATGCTTTCCGCCATGTCACGATGTCGAGTCAGAAAGACTCCTAGCGGAACAGATATTAAAATAGCAAAAAACATGGATAAGAGCGTCATCTCTATATGTTGTCCTGTTCCAACGAGAATATCTGGCAAGCGCTCCTGAAGAACATTTAATAATTCCATCTATCGCCCGCCCCCTGATAGTTCATTTTTCTCATATCTATGAGCCATCACATCAACCAAACTACCTCGAGTCACAACGCCTAAAAGGTTATTATCGGCGGTAACGACCGGTAGATAAGCCACATCATGCTTACTCATCAACTCGATAGCTTCGGCTAGAGATCTTCCCTGCTCAATGCGTGGCGTATCTTGTAGCATAATATCCTTCAAAACCAAATTCTCCGCTTGGAAATTCTGCTGTATTTCCCAGATTCGAACAGTTCCCAGAAATTTAGGGCCGTCTACAACCAACAAGCTATCTACCCTATTGGTTTGCATGATTTTAACTGCAGCAGCGAGCCCTCGGTTTGGTCCCGAGGTAACGGCTTTCACCATAACTTCTTCCACCTCGGGATAAACACCCGCCTGATTCAGGCGTTTCTCTCCGATGAAGGATTGTACGAATTCATTGGCAGGATGCCTTAATATGTGTTCTGAATCGGCTATCTGAACGACCTTGCCGGTTTGCATGATACAGATTTTGTCGGCAATTTTCAGTGCTTCATCCATATCATGCGTGACAAACACGATTGTTTTTCTGATTTCTCTTTGTATCCTGTTTAGTTCATCTTGCAATTGTTCCCGACTGATTGGATCTAAGGCACTAAAAGGCTCATCCATTAGTATGATTGGTGGCTCGGCAGCCATTGCCCGGATAACGCCAACACGCTGTTGTTGCCCACCACTAAGTTCAGATGGGTATCGATCCCGATAGACACTCGGATCGAGACCAACTAATTCAAGTAGCTCATCAACTCGCTTGAGGTACCTTCCTTTCTCCCACTTTTTGAGCTTAGGAACCAGCGCGACATTTTCTCCAATGGTCATATGAGGTAACAGACCAATATGTTGAATGACATAACCCATATTTCGGCGTAATTCGACTGGGTCCTTAGTATGTATGTTTTGACCATCAACCCAGATTTCCCCCTTCGTTGGATCGATCAAACGGTTGATCATTTTCATGGTCGTCGTTTTACCACATCCACTAGGCCCAATGAGAACAAACAGCTCTCCTTCCTCGATCTTAAAGTTGAGGTCATCTAAGGCCCGGAAATCATCCGTATAGACCTTGGAAATATGTTTAAATTCGATCAAAGTTGCTTTCCTTCTTCCAGTTTTTGTCGAGACTTAATGGTGAATGAACTTACAGTAAAATTTGAGTTGTTAGTTTTATTATTACCATCCTATAACATAAAACTCTAAAAACTGTTGCTTTTTTGATAATATGAGTAAGAATCCTGGTGAACCTTCATTTTTAGAAACCTGTTCTATTGCAATGATTCTCTCACTTGAAGGCAACCACAGAATAAAGCAACTGTTTCAAAGGCGATTGGCGATTGGCGATTGACATCGTTAGGGATGGCTTAACGTACCAGAAGAAGTTATGGGCGATTCGCATCGGCTTAGGCAAATACTATAAAATAAGTAGATAGTAGTACCAGTATACTTTTTCTTCTCCTTAGTAAGGATAACAGAAAAAAATGCCATTTGTATGGCATTTTTATTGTATTAAGAAGCCATTCTTCACACTTCACAAGCTTTAACCTAAAAAGCAACTATTTTAAAGACTATTCCTTTTGCCAAAGATGTTAACCTAATAC
>DATMYU010000279.1:0-2492 GCA_035560775.1 Desulfosporosinus sp. | reverse complement strand
CGTATATGCTGATTGCGTTGCCAATTTTGATAGTTATCCGGGTTTGGATTTATGCGGTAAGAAAGAGGCAAGGATTAAAACCAAACATGTTTCATGAACTTGGAGTCGTTGTTTTTGTCCTGTTTCTGACAGGACTTGCCTCGCAAACGCTTATCCCTCCCTGGGGATTGATGGCCGGTGGCCTAGGAATCTTCATGAACCCTCTTAACCGGATTAATCTGGTTCCCTTTCAGTCAGTGATTATTATCAGGCGTATTTTTCTGAATGGGGGCTATCCTGATAATCAGATTATCCAATTCTTGGGGAATATAGGCATGTTTGCTGTGCCAGGGTTTATGCTGCCTGTTTTATGGGGAAAATTTGAAAAATTAAAACAGACAGTCCTAACGTGTTTTTTTATTTCTCTGGCAATTGAGGTTGCCCAGCTTTTTACGGGCAGATCTACGGATATTGATGACCTTTTGCTTAATACTTTGGGAGGACTGCTCGGATTTTTGCTCTATGCCGCACTTAAGAAAACCATAAGGCCTGGTGTATTGGGAAAATTTAAATCAGGAAAGGAGAATAAAGATGACCTATTTCCATAGAATTGCCTTTTTAGCTTGTCGGATTATCAGCGTTTATCTCCTGGCCAAATGGCTCGGGTTATTTGGCAGTTCCGTCGTAACCCTTTTTTATCTTCCACCAAATACGCCAACCATCCTGGGCGGGGTGGTGAGTATGGCTTTCCCGGTCGTAATAGGGATATTGCTTTGGATTTTTTCCGCTAAGCTGGCCGGTTTCATGGTCAAGACGCCAGAGGGCCAGGAGGCGGAGATGATGTCGGCGACGTCGGCGACGTCGGCGACGTTTGATCTGGAAACTGTCCAGATCCTGGCGTTTACCATAATCGGCGTGTTATTAATCGTTAATGCTGTTCCGTCACTGATTTCAGCTTTAACAGTATACGCCGTTTTACCCGAGCACAATGTCGGTCAGGTTGGGTTGGAAAGCTTAAGCCGGTTGGTGGATTCGGCTATCCGGATTATCTTGGGGTTATGGCTGGTATTGAGGAGTAAAGGGCTGGTCAATTTAATAAAAAAAATCAGGACCGCCGGCGTTAAGTGAGAGTTGAAGACAAAGTATGAAGGATAATGAAGGGTTTGAGCAGATGAAAACACATGAGGACTCGGTCTCTCTGAATTCTTATGAAGATATGGCGGAATACTACTTCAGCTATGTTGACCGGAAGCCCTTTAACGCCTATTATGAAAGGCCGGCAACTCTGTCCCTGCTGCCGGAGGTTACCGGGAAAAAGGTTTTAGATGCAGGATGTGCTGCAGGATGGTATACTCAGTGGCTCTTGGAAAAGGGCGCAGAAGTAACAGCCGTGGATTTTAGTCCAAGGATGATTGAAATGACGCGCAAAAGGGTAGGAGAGCGAGCTGAAATTATAAGAGCAGATTTGCATGAGCCTCTTCATTTTATAGGGAATGAAGCAATGGATATCGTTCTTTCTTCTCTGGCGCTGCATTATTTGAAAGACTGGGCCCTTGTGATGAGCGAATTTAACAGGATACTTACCAAAGATGGTTTGCTCATCTTCTCGGTCCATCATCCCTTTATGGATTTTACGGTGTTTAAAAGAGATAATTACTTTCTGACGGAATTGCTGGAGGATGAGTGGGATACTCAGAACGGGAAAGTGAAGGTACAGTTTTACAGAAGACCCTTGAGCCAAATCTTCTCGGCTGTACTTGAGGCGGGATTCTTAATCGAAAATGTATTGGAACCCATGCCCACAGAGGAGTTTAAGGCAGCACTGCCGGATATTTACCAAAGATTGACCCAAAAGCCCCAGTTCTTGTTTATTAAAGCGAGAAAGCCGTGAGTTTTGCACGGGTGTATTTCATAGAGACAGAGAAAGGACATGGGCTTTGCCCATGTCCTTTCTCTGTCTCTGTTAAATATATCGGGATATTAGGACAACCTTGAAAAGTGTTCTACAGCTTTGGCAAAGTCAGCAATCGTCTTATCTACATCACCATGCTCGATACCTTCTTTGACACAATGGTTTATATGACCTTCCAGAATAATTTGACCGACTTTATGTAGAGCACTTTTAGCTGCATTGACCTGTATAAGTATATCCTCACATTGAACATCTTCGTCAATCATCTTGTCGATTGCCTTAATTTGTCCCATTATTTTGCTTATTCTTCTATGCAGATTGTCCGCATCCATACATTGACGCATATTATCACGTTACTTTCTGCATTATACCCATGGGGGTATAATGAGTATATCGGCATTTGAAACAAACGTCAACGTCAATCTATTCAATATAAGTGCTCTGAAACGTAATTATATTCGGTCCTTTTATTCTCCTAGTATCCTGTCGCGGCTGCTATATATCGGGTAATAAACGCTCCGGCAGTATTTTGAATCCCGTTAGAATCAAGACATTGGCATCAAGAAACTTAGTTTTTGAATTAAATTGTACTCCACATTAC
>DATMYU010000278.1:0-3349 GCA_035560775.1 Desulfosporosinus sp. | reverse complement strand
TCGAACTTGGTGTCTTCTACTCACCGCGGTGCTTTTTGAGATATACCTAAATTAAATGAAGCAGATCTCAAAAGTTTAGGCTATTTCATCCAACTATCCACTAAGGCTTTATTATCTGTAATCCATTTTTTTGCAGCAGCTTCAGGTGTCATACCACCCGTAATTAGACTTTCGAGGTCTCCAATTTGTTGATCGTCTAGTTTGAAGGTTTTGAGCATCTTGGCAACTTCAGGATTTTTCTGGGTAAATTCCTTGTTTGCCAGAGTGTGAATTTGTTCAGCACTTCCATAAACGTTCTTCGGGTCCTCTAAGTATTTAAGGTCATACTTTGCGAACATCCAATGAGGGCTCCAACCTGTTACAACGATGGGCTTTTTGTCATCGTAAGCCTTTTTAAGGGCAGTCAGCATAGCAGCTTCGGAACTCTGGACAACTTCATAGTTTAGGCCATAGGTGTCGACCGTTTTTGCCGTGGCTTTCATAAGTCCAGCACCAGGATCAATACCGGTGATTTTAGCGCCAAATAGATCCTTTTTGGCATTCAGTTCTTCAATGGATTTGATATCAACATATTTAGGGACGGCGAGGCCCATTTTTGCTTCACTCTTATACCATACCCCATAGTCATCCAGCTTATCTTTATACTGATCCCAATACGTTTGATGGGTAACAGGTAGCCAAGCGTCCATGAAGACGTCCAGATCCCCTTTATTCAATCCAACAAAGAGGGGTGCTACTTCAAGAGTTTTAAGGTTAACTTGATAGCCTTTCTCCTCTAAAAGTACCTTCCAAACATTACTTACAGCCACGTCTTCAGCCCAATTGACATATCCAATGTTAACCGTCTTGTTCGTACTCGGCGTGGTGGCACTTTCTTTGGGTGGGGTAGTAGTTCCACACCCTGCCACCATGCCCATGGTTAGGATAGCCGCCATGGCCAAGATGAGACCTCGTTTCCATTGATTTTTGAGTAACTTCACTTGAGCATCCTCCTAATTTTGTATTCTTATGATTTTTTAATAGCTGCCCGTGAATTGCGTACCACACCTTGACTGAGGCGGTCTAGGATCATCGCTAGAATAACGACAGCCAAGCCATATTCAAAGCCTTTACCAATGTCCATCTGCGCGATCCCTGCGAGAACACCAGCACCCAGTCCCTGAGCTCCAATCATGGCTGAAATAACGACCATAGAAAGGGAGAGCATCATGGTTTGGTTGATTCCCGCCATTATTGTAGGCAGTGCTAGGGGTAACTGAATTTTCCAGAGCATTTGATTGGGGCTTGACCCAAAGGCTTCTCCTACTTCAACGAGGTCCTCAGGAACCTGACGAATTCCAAGATCCGTCAAACGAATGACAGGGGGCATAGAGAAGATTACCGTAGCAAAAACGGCGGACACAGTACCTAGACTGAAGAACATCAATGCCGGAATAAGATAGACAAACGAGGGCATTGTCTGCATGAAATCCAGTATAGGAGAGAGAGCTCTATGAAAGCGATCACCCCGTGCCGCAAGTATTCCTAAGGGAATCCCTATGACTAAAGAGACAAACGAAGCAATCAAGACGAGTATTAAAGTATCTAGAAAGGGTGCCCATAGTTCTAGGTTATAGATAATATATAATCCAATCGTAGTACCTAAAGCGAGACGCCACCCCTTAGCACGCCACGCCAACAAGGCAAAGATTAGGATGATCACAAACCAAGGAAGAAACCCCAATCCATCACGCAATGAATCTGTAATGCTAGTTACGGATTTGGTGAAGGCATCAAAGGCATTCCCAAAATGGTCTAATAGCCAATCTACACCTTGGTTAACCCACTGCCCCAATGGTAGTCGATACATCTTTTGGATCACCTCCTATGTCGGCTAACGCCGCAAGCACTGAACCTCGTATGATAATTCCGATGAGACGCTGTTCGTCATCGATCACCGCTAAGGGGACCTTGCTTTCAGCAATAATGGGTAAAATATCTTGAACGAGAACCTTTTCATTGTGGACCGGAACATCCAGCAGTTTGACTTCTTGAAGACTCACGATGCCGGCTTTACGTGCTTCTAGTGCCAGATCTGCAGTGATCAGCCCTTGTAAATGCTTGGCTCGATCCACGACAAAGACACTGGAAAGACCGTGTTCCTCCATAACCCGTAGGGCGACATGCGGGCCATCACGCAGTTGTACGAGGGGTTGAGGTCGTTTCATCACGTCTCTCAGGGTTAGGGTTTTGGTGCGATCAACACCCCGTGTGAATTTAGCGACATAGTCATCCGCAGGATCTCTAAGAATCTCTTCCGGTGTACCCACTTGAACAAGTGAACCGTCCCTTATGAAAGCAATACGGTCACCTATTTTCAAGGCTTCATTTAAGTCATGAGTAATAAACACGATTGTTTTGTTCATCTTCTGCTGAATATTGAGTAACTCATCCTGCATTTCTTCCCGAATCATAGGGTCTAAGGCACTAAACGCTTCATCCATGAGTAGAATGTCAGGATCATTGGTCAAGGCACGGGCTAAGCCAACCCGCTGTTTCATCCCACCACTTAATTCATCGGGATAGGATTGTTCATAGCCGACAAGACCGACCATCGCCAAGCGTTCCAAGGCCCGTTTTTCACGCTCAGCTTTGCTTACCCCTTGGACCTCTAAGCCATAAATCGTATTTTGTAATACCGTCCGATGAGGTAATAGGGCAAACTGCTGGAAAACCATGGCTAAATTCTTTTGACGAACGTGTCTTAGCTCTTGAGACTTTAGCTTGGTAATATCCACACCATCTATGACGACTGAGCCTGAGCTCGGTTCGATTAACCGATTGAGACAACGAAGAATGGTCGACTTTCCGCTCCCTGATAGCCCCATCACGACGAAAATCTCACCCTCATTCACAGAAAAGCTGACATTATTTACGCCAACGGTTAAACCGGTTTCTGCAAGAATTTGTTCTTTACTCGTGCCTTTATTGAGTAATTGCATAGCTTTTTGTGGTTGAGAACTAAAGATCTTAACTAAATTCTTAACTTCAATTTTTACCCCCATGATTTTACCTCCTCTCTTGAAATATGGAGTTTTAAATGACAACCTCATATTACACGGAGAGTTGTCACTGGCTATTGTACCATTAATTGCTGTCGAAGGTCAAAAGGGTGTGTGATTGATAATTTGCCGTTTACTCCTGTCAGTTGCCATGATAGTGGAGATAACTTACGAATTGTTCCATATCCTCCCGTATATGCCATATCATCAAATTATTATGGGTTGTCACTAGCAATCGACATTTAACTAAACTCTTGAGTTATAGATAGCAAAAAAAACAATATCTTATGTAGCACATACTATAGATG
>DATMYU010000277.1:0-2932 GCA_035560775.1 Desulfosporosinus sp. | reverse complement strand
TGCCCAAGTAACACTACAATAAGCTGGCATGTTTTGTCTATTCCACCAGCGTATAATAAACTGAATTTATGGAATAATATCCTTTGTAATTTGTTCAATCCCTCAGTTAGCCCTCATCGGAAACGGTGAGGGCTTATCATGGAATCGGATGACTTGTGTATGATAACCGCGATCAAGGGAATGATAATTCTAGTCTATAATATTCTCCTCCTTTGCTTCGCTCTCATCTGATACGGTGGGAGCCTTCTTGTATCCAATGGGTACCTTGGAAAATATTCGGACATACTAATCCTTGAACTAATTGGAGGGATGGTATCATGTCTGAATTAGATGGACTAATAAATCAAATCGAAGAATTGCGCTCAAGCACGATTAAGGTACAAGAGGATAAATACTATACAGATCCTGAAGTCGTGGCTGCATGCCATGAGTTGCATACTGCCTTAGATAGGTACCAAGGAATGTTGATGAGAATAGAAAAAGAGGATAAGTAATTGGGAATAGAAAAGAGCCTCGGCAATGCTGTGGGCTCTGATGCGTTATTCCTTCGCTTTTTTTATCTCATAAACAGCCTTCTCGATCTCCCACACCGACTCAGTTAATTTGGAGGTTGCCTGTTCTACTCCGTTTCGCACGGCTACCTTAATTATGTAGTAGAAGAGCGCGGTCGAGAGGAACCATAGGATCAGGGTAAGGAGAGTGTTGGGGAGGAGGAATGTATCGTGCATTCTGGATCAATCCTTTCAACAAGACTGGTGCGAATTTAGTAACTTCGGTCTCTTTACTGCGGTGGGTTACAGACACTACATGGTTCGTATCCACTCTTTGCGTCCGATAAACTAATTGGAATTTTACTTTGTGATAAGTACCGACATCCATCCCGATGATACGTTTTTCCTGTTTTAGTTATGTATACTGTGACATCTTGAGGAATTTGTTTTGGGGTTGGTGCAGGAGTTACAATCGGTGGCTCTGCAGGAGTAGGGGTAGGAGCCACGACTTCTGGAGTGGTAGGAGCGGAAGATGGCGCCACAACAGGAGTTGGGGCAGTATCTTTTACGGAAGTTGTGACTTGTTGTTCCGGAGTTTGGCTTTGTTTTGAATCCTCTACTTTTGTGGGGGTAGATGTTGTAGGTACGGTATTGTTAGAGCATCCACTAATGGCTAATAATAGTGCGAGGAATATACCTGCGATTTTCATGTTCCGTGAAGATTCCAAACAATTCACTCCTGTTCTTTAATTTCTTCGCCTCGAAATATATTATTGTGGTATTGGGAATAGTTACAATATTCAATATTAAAGCTCAAGTCCCTTCTATACGACAGGATTAATGGTTTTACGACCTTTACACATAAAAAAGATAATGCCTCAGCATCGGACTGCTGAGGCATTACCAGTTTCCCCTTGTACATTAAATCCGCTTTTACCTCATTTGCCGGATTCGGTGCGGTCAGCGGGAGTGCAAATGGAGCCTGGTTTACAGCGCCAGAAGAGGGGGCTTTAGCTCACCTTGAGCACTTATACGCATATGCTAGTAAGGACCAGCTACTATTTACTTTGGAAAAAATTTATCCCGGATTTGATTTAGTGACTAGAGGAATTGCTCTCAATTGGATAAATCTAAATGGAAGCTGGAGAGCTGGGCTTGGTGAAGCAATTGTGCAGATCTACAATTAGATAGTAAAAGTGGTGGCGAATTCAGAAGGGGATATGAATGTGAGTAAGATAGTATGTATTGATCCTGGCCATAACGGTTCCGGTTATGATGCAGGGGCAGAGGGAAATGGGTTAAAAGAGCAGGATATCACGCTGGATATTTCGTTGCGATTACGCACATTCCTGCTAGCTAACGGCTTTACTGTGGTAATGACAAGGGAAGGCCAGCTAGTGAAAGATAACTCCACGCTAAACGCATCCTTGCAGTCGCGCATTGACGTTGCTGAGAACGCAGGTGCAGATTTATTCGTGTCAGTCCACATCAATGCGGGAGGTGGGACGGGTGTGGAGGTCCTTATATATGCCACTGGCGGGGAGTCCGAAAAATGTGCTAAGGTTGTGCTTCCTTACCTTGTTTCGGCAGGTAGCTGGTACAACCGGGGCGTAAAGGTCCAAAACGTTATGGTGCTAAGAGAAACTACTATGCCAGCAATTCTTGGAGAAACAGGGTTTATTGACACCGTGAGTGATGCAGCCAAACTTGCTAGTTTAGAGTTTAGGCAATCGCTGGCAAAGGCTTATTGCCAAGGTATCTGTGACTATTTTGGGATCACGTATAAAGAACCTAATAATAACGAAGGGGTTGAAGATCAAATGGATGTCGTAGTTGTATATTATACCCCGGCCGACTTTTCCGGGGCCTTAATTATTGCTAATCTGAATAATGGATGTGCCATGTTCTGTAGAAACGGATCGGCAAGCGTCAATGCCTATGCGATGAATGCAAAAAAGGTCTACACCATCGGCGGAGGTAAACTGGGTCATAGTAATGAAATTTATTTGTCTGGAAATACCGCGTCGGATACTTTAATTGCAGTCGCCAATAACTTACAAGGAAAATAATCCGTTCAGTTTAAGCAGGAAATTGGGAAACAAGGATGTATACCAAGTTTTGCATAGGCTATTTCAGCTCTTTCGGTGACTAAATAAGTGCATAAACTAAGGCCCCCGAATTCAGCTGGGGCCTCATGCTTTTCATTAAACTTTCAGTTAATTTTCAGCCTAGGTTCAGACTGTTATTGCATAATAATATTGTCTTCAAAAACAGGTACTGCCTTCTTTTCCATTCCTTTCCTTTTTGCTACCCCTCTAAAAGTGAGGGGATTTTTTTTGAAATAAATGAATAGATCAATCTCAAGACATATTCAAACAGGTATTAGTTTCTTTAATATAACCTTGAATGTTCATGACACTTTTGACGCTAAGAGATTTAAG
>DATMYU010000276.1:0-3496 GCA_035560775.1 Desulfosporosinus sp. | reverse complement strand
CCCGAAGACACTGTCTTCGCACGTATTAGTCATTCTGTCAGTCGCAGGCGCCGGCGACCGCCTAGTTGCACTTATACCACCCGAATTATGCTGCCCAAAACTTATACTTTCTGATTGGTATGAAAGAAGACGAGTGTCGATTTAAAATCGACACTCGTCTTTTTGACCTAGGTTATTGGTTCTGGGGATGACCGTCGCTCTCCCACTAAAATAATACCAAATGCAAAAGTGATAGCCGTATCTTTTCCGAAGAAAACTGCTAGAGGTCACTTTAGCTTACTGATCCTTAGCAGGGTTAGGTCCACGCGCAAGAGCGATCTTACCCGTTCGTACAATTTCAATTATACCATGGTCATCTTCAAGTACTTGGCATATGGCGTCTATCTTTGTTTCGTCGCCGGAAAGTTCTATAACCATTGTTTCCCGGTTAACATCGACTATTCTTGCTCGGAAAATATCAACAATATTGAGAATATCCGAACGTGTCTCCATACTTGCATTGACCTTAATCAAAACTAATTCACGCTGAATCGAATCTACGGCCGTAAGGTCACTGATTTTTATGACATCCACTAATTTTGACAACTGGTTAACGACCTGCTCCTGCTCGATCTCATTGCCCTCGACCACAATTGTGATTCTGGTCGTATCAGGTTCCTCCGTGTATCCGGCGGCAATACTTTCAATATTAAAGGCCCGGCGACTAATCAGTCCAGAAATATGGGTTAAAACTCCCGGTCTATTCTCTACTAAAACGGCGAGTGTATGCTTCATCCCTCTGTACCTCCCATAATCATCTGATCTAAACGTGCACCTGCCGGAACCATAGGCAAGAGGTCCACTGTTTCTGGGGTCCGTATATCTACGACCACAGGACCGGGTGTCGCCAACGCTTCTGCAAGTACAATACCCAGTTCCTCCGGTTTTGTCACCCTTAAGCCCGTCACACCCATAGCTTCGGCCAATTTTACAAAATCAGTATGTTGTCCTTTGAGGCTTGTGTGAGAATAGCGTCCACCGTAAAACATCCTTTGCCACTGGGCGACCATACCTAAAGACTGATTATTAAAGATCAGTACTTTTACCGGAAAATTATAATTAGCCGCAGTCGCTAGTTCCTGGCAATTCATCATGATTCCACCATCACCGACAAAAAGGATAACTGGTCTATCGGGTAACCCACATTGCGCTCCAAGTGCAGCGGGAAGGCCATAACCCATCGTCCCAAGCCCGCCTGATGTGAGAAACGAGCGAGGATTTTTAAAACCGTAGTATTGAGCTACCCACATCTGATGTTGTCCTACATCAGTCACGATCACTGCATCACCCTGAGTCAACTCGCTGACTTTCTCAATCACAGCTTGTGGCATTACCAGTTCTGTTCCATGCTCGTAAGTTAAAGGATTTTTCCTTTGCCAGTCAAGAACCTTCTCCGTCCAAGTTTGAGCCTGTTCTTTTAACACGCCTGAGACGACTTTAACCCGTTGCAATAGGGCAGGTAACGACCATTTCAGATCTCCGACGACGCGCAGATGTGCCAACACGTTTTTGTTGATTTCCGCAGGATCAATGTCAAAGTGGATAATTTTAGCTTTCGATGCAAACTCACTAAGCAGTCCAGTGACTCTATCATCAAAACGAACCCCGATCCCTAACATTAAATCACATTCCGTCGTAGCCATATTAGCCGCATACGTCCCATGCATTCCAACCATGCCTAGGAACTGTGGATGATCAAACGAAATACTCCCCAAACCCATCAAGGACGAAATTACCGGAAACCCGGTAGTTTCAATTAAATCTTTTAAAACCTCAGATGAATCGGAAAGATTAACACCTCCTCCTATAAAAATTAGAGGTTTTTGGGCTAATTTCAATTCCTCGAAAACCTTATCGATTGTATCAAAATTTCCTGCAAACAACGGCCGATAACCACGCAACTTAACCACCTCAGGGTATTGATAATCTAAAGAAGCAGCAAAGACATCTTTCGCTACATCGACAACCACTGGTCCGGGCCGACCTGTACGAGCAATATAAAAGGCTTCTTTAAGGACCCTCGGCAAATCCTCAACCTTCTTCACCAAATAATTGTGTTTAGTAATAGGGGTCGTGATACCACGAATATCTGCCTCCTGAAAGGAATCCCTACCGATCAGTGGAACAGCAACTTGACCCGTGATAGCAACTAAAGGAATCGAATCCATGTAAGCTGTGGCAATACCGGTTACCAGATTGGTTGCGCCTGGACCGGAGGTAGCAATTACAACTCCGACCCTTCCTGTAGCCCTGGCATAACCGTCGGCTGCATGAACTGCTCCTTGTTCATGCTTAGTAAGAATATGTTTAAAGTCTGCTTGGTACAAAGCATCATAAAGTGTTAATACTGCCCCACCTGGGTAGCCAAAAACCACGTCTACTTTTTCATTTTTCAGAGATGCTATAATTGCCTCTGCTCCTGTCATTTTCAAATGAGCTCCCCTCCTTTTCTTCTTTTCCACTAAGCGTATTATTCAAGATTAAAGCTCTGAACGGAAGTACCGCCAGAACACATCTTCCGGTAATAGCTGCAAGCACGATGAGACCACCTATCAAAGCCAAAGGTCCGGGAGATTCGCCCAACATCAAAAATACCCAGACCGGGTTCAAAAGAGGTTCGATAACGGGAATAAGGATTGCTTCCAATGCTGTTACATTCTTGATGGCCTTCGCATATAAAATGTAGGGCAACCCTAGCTGAACAACCCCCAGTATCACCAAACATATCCATCCAGATGTATCTGGTACTGAACCAGACAAGAAAGGAAGGCCAATTGAAGCAGTGATAAGATTCCCAAGGAAGATAGATTCTAACGGAGAACCATTCTTTTGCATCCGCATGAAAATAGTAAACAATGCGAAGCTTACTCCGCTTGCCGCAGCAATCACATTCCCGAAGATACCTGTTGTACTTAAATTGTCAAGGAAAAACAAGACCATACCACCCATAACGATAAAAACCGTTATCCAGTCTAATAACCTTATCCGTTCCTTTAACAGCCAGGCGCTTAATAAGGCAACGTAGATTGGTGCCGTAGATTGAAGAAAAATAGCGTTTGCAGCCGTCGTCGTTTTAGTCGCGGTAACAAAGAAGATCGTAGTAGCGGCATAAGCCAGAGCAGCACCAAGTTGAGCAAAAGACCATGTGAATTTCGGCTTTCTCAGCACCAATAGTAACATAACAGCCGCGATAGCGCTTCGTGTACCCGCAATAGCTAGAGGATTCGCATTGACCGATTTTATTAGTAATCCCCCGAGACTCCACAGTGTCGCTGTAACTGCTAAAAGAAGTAAGGCCTTAGTTCTTACTTTCGAATGATTTGCAACATCTGTGTCAATCATCATAACCTCCCGCATTAGTCCTCCCAATCCATTAATAGCAAACTCTTTAGCTTTAAGGTTATTCTACACATTTCTAAGTTTACCTGCTTAGTTCGGTTAATTAATCAGTTAATTT
>DATMYU010000275.1:0-4031 GCA_035560775.1 Desulfosporosinus sp. | reverse complement strand
GCTATTGATGACGAAAGGGGCATTTCCACCAATGTTCGGAATAGATTTGGGAATAGATTTGGGAATAGATTTAGGTACAGCGAGTGTCTTGGTTTATGCAAAAGGAAAGGGGATCGTGTTACATGAGCCCTCGGTGATTGCCTTTGACCGCAATACAAACAAACGAATTGCAGTAGGGGAAGAAGCACGGTTAATGATCGGCCGAACACCAGGGAGTATTGTGGCAGTTCGTCCGATGCGCGATGGAGTGATCGCAGATTATCAGACCACAGAACTAATGCTGAAATATTTTTTGGAGAAAGCAGGCGCCAAGCGTTGGCCCTTTTTCAGAACGAGGGTAGTGGTCTGCATTCCTTCCGGGGTTACGGAAGTGGAACAACGGGCAGTTAAACAAGCGGCATACCAAGCTGGAGCCAAGGATGTGAAGGTGGTTGAAGAACCTTATGCTGCGGCATTGGGAGCTGGACTGGACCTTTCTGGGCCAAGCGGAAATATGGTGGTAGATATTGGTGGAGGGACGGCGGATATTGCTGTGCTTTCCCTCTCAGGCATAGTGACAAAACGCAGTCTTCGGGTTGGCGGAGACAAGTTTGATGAAGCAATCAGCCGTTATGTTCGCCGTGAACACAATCTAATGATCGGAGAACGAACTGCTGAAGGAATTAAAATAGCTGTGGGTGCAGCCATTTCAGAGGGCCGTCCCGATCTCACAGACATTGACGTGCGCGGACGTGATCTGATGACGGGGTTACCGAAAACCGTCAAGGTTACTTCTCAAGAATGTTTTATAGCTCTTGAAGAATCCATAGAAACAATTATCGCCGCGGTTAAGGAAGTTTTGGAACGGACCCCCCCAGAATTATCAGCGGATATTCTTGAAAAAGGAATTATCTTGACCGGAGGAGGTTCTATGATTTACGGGCTTGATACGCGTCTGTCTCGTGAGACGGGACTGCCGGTCAGTTTGGCCGATGATCCAATTTCTTGCGTGGTATTAGGTACGGGTAAGTTATTAAATGGATGTTTTTAGGTCGTTTAGTTTCCCAGCGTTACTCATCATAGACGAGCCGCTGAATACAAATGAAATTGCTATTGAGCGATGCTCTTGGCAATTTCATTTGTATTTAACCCATAATTAAGCAGAATGTGTTAATATAGAGGCACTTGACTCAGAAAAGGAAGTTTTTTATATGCGGGTAAATATTCTAGGAATTACCGTAGATACATATTCCATGCAAGAGACGGTGGAACAAATTCGACTGGCGGTAGATAATCATCAACAGATGCGTGTGGTTACGGCTAATCCGGAAATGATCTATGCATCACTCCGCGATCAACGACTAAAGAAAGTCATTAATTCCGCGGATGTAGTGACTGCGGATGGAATTGGTGTGGTTTGGGCTGCTCGAAGACTAGGGACACCAGTACGAGAACGGGTGACAGGGATTGATTTGGTTCAGGCAGTATTTCCCGCAGCTGATGCTGGGAAATGGCGGCTTTTCTTTCTGGGGGGGAAACCAGGTGTAGCCGAACAGGCAGTAGACCAGGTTGTCCGAAAATACTCTGAAATTGTTTGTGAATCGTATCATGGTTACTTTAGTGCGGAAGATGAATCTTATGTACTAGAAAAAATTCGGCAGTTTCAACCCGATATCCTATTTGTGGGACTGGGTGCCCCTCGTCAGGAATATTGGCTTGCTACTCATCCTGGATTAGCTATAGTGAGCATGGGGGTAGGCGGGAGTTTTGATGCGTTGGCTGGAATAGTTATTCGCGCACCAAGACGCATCCAAGAATTTCATGTGGAATGGCTCTATCGCTTATGGAAAGAACCCTGGCGTTGGAAACGACAGACCGTTTTACCTCGTTTTGTATTAAAAGTGATATTACAGATATTTAAGCGGATGACCCCCTAAAAGATAGAAGGCCCCATCGTATTAGAGGATAGGAGGAAAGAAAGCATGCCGGAATGGGAAGAACAATTGACGTGGCAGCGTCTGCAAGAGGACTCGAAAGCCCGTGAGGATTTCTTGGCCGAATCTCAGACGTTTATTCGTCATGTGGCTAGCCAGGCGTGTTTTCGTTTTCTGGAATGGGGCCGAGATGACGAATTATCGGAGGCCTTGATTGCCTTCAATGAAGCGATAGATCTGTTCGTTGTTGATAAAGGAGTACCATTTTTAGCTTATGCAAGGATTTTGATGAAACGCCGGCTGATTGATTATTATCGTAGGCAGCGCCTGAGACAGACTAGTTCTCTCGACCAAGAGGACATCGGACGAGGGGTTGATATACATCTTGGGTTAGAGGAATTCCGAGTTCAAGAGCAAAGCTGCGAGCGGGCAGCGGAAATTCAACAGTTTGCCAAAGCTTTGGTAACGTTTCAGCTTACCTTTCAGGACTTAGTCGCGGTTTCCCCAAAACATAGGGATTCTCGTGAGACGCTACTCCGTGCGGCTCGGGAATTAGCCTTAGACACTGAGTTGTGGCTCCAGGTTGAACGCAAGGGAAAAGTTCCTATGCAAGCATTAGCTTTGAAAACTCAAATTCACCCTAAGGTATTGGAACGGGGACGAAAGTATATCTTAGCGGTTGCTTTACTTATGGCGAACCAACATGACTATGTCTATTTACGGGAATATGTACTCCCGCGGGAAAGGGGGGGGAAGTGATGAGTAAAATGAAAGCCGTGGTTTTGGAGAAGTCAGGATCACGTTATACTGTGCTGGGAACGAACGGCACCTTTCGCCATGTTCATAGAAGAGTTAAGGCTGAGGTGGGCGAAGAGATTGAAATTCGTTCAGGGATAGAGAGTTTTCGTGGGTTACGCTTATGGGCTGGAGTCGCTGCACTGTTTTGTTTGGTCTTAACGACCCTCTTAGGGTGGAACCTATATCAAGCACCAACCGCGGTAGCTTTACTTTCAGTCGATGTTAATCCGAGTTTGCAATTTACGATTGACGCCCAAGGGCACCTCTTAAAACTTCAATCGCAAAATGAGGATGCTAAGCGTATGCTGAATAAGATTGATCTAACAGGGAAACCAATGGCTGAAGTTTTAGAAGAAATTGTTACGCTGGCCTATAATCAGAAATTTCTTAACCCTGAGCAGCATTGGGTTGTGGTAGGGTATTCTCCGATGACAGATAAGACCTCAAAACAAATACCTAAAGAACTTAACGAGAAACAAATTATCACATGGGTAACAGAGACAGTCGAGAAAAAAGGGTTTACCCCGCAAGTTGCAGTCTTCCCACTGACCTCTCAGGAGCGTGAAGTAGCGCTAAAAGGAGATTTGACTCTAGGGGAGTATGCACTTTGGCAGACCGCTCAAAAGGCTGGGGTTGTGACGCAACCGGAGAAACTAAAAGAGACTTCAGAACGGGTTCGGTTACTTGAAAATCCACAGGTTCAGGCGCAAATTAATTCGAAGAAGAAGGGACTCGAATCTGCTTTGCCGCACACACTAGGGACTGCGAAGCAAGGTTCTGAATCGATAGATAAACCAACTAAAGAGGGCAATGGAAAATCGACGTCTGATGGGTTACCATCCTCTTTGGACAAGGTCCCGAATAGTCCAGCGATTGAAAAGGGTAAAAGGCAATACAACGATGAAAATAGGGATAGAGACAGAGATAACGATAGAGATAATGGAAAAGATAACGGAAAAGATAAGGACAGGGAAAAAGGAAAAGAAAAAGATTTCGGGCAAGCATACACTAACGATTTGGAAAAGGCCAAGAATGATGCGTTTAAGGAAAACGAGCGCTTAAAAGAGCATGATAACGTCTATGTCCCAGTTTTTGCACCGAGACCGACTACCGAAAATTCAAAGTATGAGGCATCCCATCGCTATAAAATTCCTGAAAGATCATATGAAGGGAAAAATAGTGACAAGAGTGGCCGAGGAAACAACGATGACCGTGATTGAAAAAGAAAGGTTGAGTATTTGCAAACTCAACCTTTCTTTTCTAATACCTATACAGAAAGTATAAGTTTTGGGTGGCATAATTCGGGTGGTATAAGCGCAA
>DATMYU010000274.1:0-5242 GCA_035560775.1 Desulfosporosinus sp. | reverse complement strand
ACTAACAGTACTACTATGTATGCGAGAAAATGATTTAAATAAGAATTCGAGCTAAAAATCGGAGTAATAAAGGTATGATTTTACATTGGAAGACAAAGGACCCCGACGATCAGACAAGATGCTAATTCGGTTGACTACGATCACGATATTTGCACTGGAGTGTGCAGCGGGTTATTACTACAACATTTATATTGGATATTATCACAGTGACGGAATCAGTCGAGTTGCGAATGCATTCTATGTTTTATATAGTCGAAATCCTCATTTGGGTGCTATCGGATTTGTATGGAATCCTCTTCCGAGTATGATAGACTTGCTGCTTCTGCTGTTATATCCATGGATTCCTGCAATGGCCACAAAAGGAATTGCTGGCCTACTAATGAGCGCTATGTTTGCATCGTTGACAGTGGGTGTTTTAGTCCGAGCTTTTATTCAACGGGGTCTTTCGCGTTGGTACGCTGTCATTTTTTCTTTGTTATTCGCCTTAAATCCCATGATCTTCCTAGCGGGATTTAATGGACTAAGTGATGCACCGTTTATATTTTTTGTGATTTTGAGCATCGTATCTTTTTTAAATTGGATTGATGAACATCAATTAGGGAATTTGGCTGTCTCGAGTTTTGCGCTTGCCATTGCCTTCTGGTGCCGATATGAAGCGGTACCTTTTGGCTTCAGTATAATTATTGGTTGCGTTATTGCCACAATGTTGATAAGTAAAAATGCAAAACCAAATGATGAAGGACGCCTTCATTATAACTGGTCGCGAGCTGAAGGGACACTGGCGGTAATAGTCACACCACTTTTCTATTCCATAATCTTATGGATTTTGTTAAACGCAATTATTATGGATAATCCTTTGAATTTCTTAAACGGAGAGTACACCAATACAGCCCAGATTCAAGGTCATTTAAGTAATCCTATATATGCTGCTATGCTCAACAATCCTCTCAAAGCTGGCATCTTTGCCTTTGAGAAGGTGTTAGTATTTTCAGTACCTTTTCTATCAATCTTATTTCTAAGATTGATTAATCGACGCATCATGCAATGGGATACCTTAATCCTGATTGGGATGATCGTATCTATTCCAATGTTGCAAATAATCATGTTAATGAAGGGTACTTCCTTAGGCTGGTTAAGGTATTTCTTATATGTGTTACCAGTGTCATTTGCATGGTTACCATATGAGCTGAGTAAGTTAAAGCTCAAGTGGCAGGTTATCATTCCTTTAATTGCGATGATTGGGAATTATGGAATACTCTCTTATGCCATTACTCAACCTTCTATTGCGCCAGATGAAAACACATTTTTACAGAACTCATTCGGACATCATAATCAGACTTATTATGATCAAAAACAAGATATCGAGATAGCAGAGTATTTGGATGAGAATTATCCCTCCAGCAATATTCTAGTTGATTCATTTTCTGCTTATATGGTTATTTTGCAAAGTAAATTCCCCAAGCGTTTTTATATAACAAGTGACTTTGATTTTAAAAATGCCATATCTGACCCCAAGGCCTATAAAGTTAGTTATATCCTAGTCCCTAAACCTGGTTCTGCATCAGTTATTAGTGCTATCAATGATGCATATCCGAACCTATACTATAACGGGTCTGATTGGTCAGAACTTGTCAAGGAATTCGGAACAAGATGGAGACTATATAGGGTTATTAATAAAGCAAGTGAATTTGTTAATTAATTCTGTAGTAATGCCTTGACCGTCACAGGATTTTAGACTTTCCTGGGTATGTATACATCCCATCCCTAATCGGCCAAACGAAAACTATGTTCTGAGAATTGAGATGAAAACTGTAAATAGAGGTAAAAGCATGGCTAAAACAGTTAGAGATTCGGGAACCCAACGAACAGATAGAAGGCTAGTTTGGCTGATAGGGATTACGGTTTTTGTGCTGGAGTGTGCGGCAGGCTATTATTACAATGTGTATGTTGGATATTATCATGGTGATGGAATTAGTCGGGTCGCAAATGCATTCTATGTTCTATACAGTCGAGATCCTCATCTTGGTGCAATCGGATTTGTGTGGAATCCTCTGCCAAGTATGGTAGATATGGTATTTTTGCTATTATATCCATGGATACCAGCTATGGCTACCAAAGGGATATCAGGCTTGCTGATGAGTGCCATTTTTGCTTCTTTAACTGCAAGTGTTTTAGCTCGGGCTTTTATTCAACGGGGCCTTCCTCGATGGTGTGCTGTTGTTTTTCCTTTGCTATTCTCCCTAAACCCTATGATTTTCCTATTTGGATTTAATGGTTTGAGTGATGCGCCATTTATATTTTTTTTAATACTGTGTATCACATCTTTTTTAAATTGGCTCGACAAAAATCAACTGGGTGATTTGGTGGTATCGAGTTTTGCACTTGCCATGGCCTTTTGGTGCAGGTACGAAGCGGTACCATTTGGATTCAGTATGTTTCTCGGCTGTGTTATTGCCACAATATTGTTTCACAAAGAAGAAACTCCTCCAGATCAAGGGCAATTTCGCTACAAATGGTCGCGAACAGAAGGAGTACTGTCAGTAATAGCGCCGCCACTTTGCTACTCGATGATCGTGTGGCTTTTGCTAAACTGGGTCATTATGGGTAATCCACTCAATTTTTTAAACGGAGAATATACCAACTTAGACCAAATTCAAGGACATCTAAGTCTTCCTATGTATGCCGCCATGTTTCACAATCCTATAAACTCTAGTATCTTTGCACTGAAAAAGATTTCGGTGTTTTCTAGCCCATTGATATCGATTTTACTTCTAAGACTACTTAATCGCCGACTTCTTCAGTGGGATACTTTAATCTTACTGGGTATGATCGTGTCCATTCCGATGTTACAAATCGTGATGTTGATTACAGGTAGTACATTAGGTTGGTTAAGATATTTTATGTATGTGCTTCCTGTTTCAGTTGCATGGCTACCATATGAGTTGAGCAAACTCAAACGTAAGTGGCAAATAATCATTCCTTTAATGGCAATGTTAGTAAATTACGGTATTCTCTCGTATGCAATAACTCAACGATCGATTGCACCAGATGAAAATACATTCCTCCAGAATACATTTGGAAATCGTAGTACGGTTTATTATGACTGGAAAGAATACATTGAGATAGCGAAATATTTAGATGATAACTACCCTCAGGATACCATTTTGACAGATTCATACTCGACATTTTTTATTATTTTGCAAAGTAGATTTCCGAAACGTTTCTATATTTCTAGTGACTATTATTTTAAAGAGGCCATTTCAAATCCTAAAAACTTTGGAGTCAGTTATATACTTATACCTAAACCGGGAAACGAATCCGTTATTAGCGCAATTAACAAAATTTATCCTGACCTATTCTATCAGGGTGCAGATTGGGCAGAACTTGTCAAGGAATTTGGAACAAAATGGAGATTATATAAGGTCACCAAAAGTACAGGAGGCTATACCGAATGAATCCATCAACAATCGAGGTATCCGTAATTATCCCTGTATGGAACGAGGCTCGACATTTGAGACAGTCGCTCATGACAATTGTTGGATTCATTCGACAGGCTACTTGTCAGTTTGAATTAATTGTTGTGGATGACGGGTCATCAGACGAAACGTGGAGTGTACTTACGGTTGGTCGTACGGAAATTCCTGAGTTAGAAGGCATTCGTCTTAGTCGAAATTTCGGTAAGGAGCGGGCGCTTTGCGCGGGGATAGAACATGCTAGGGGACAAGCAGTCATTATTATGGACGGTGATCTTCAACATCCGCCAGAGTTAATTCCGAAAATGATTGAGCAATGGCGTTCAAATGGAGCTAAAATTGTCGAGTGTGTTAAGAAATCACGTAGTAAAGAATCTATGGGTTATCGGATCAGCACGCGTATGTTCTATGGGCTTATTCACAAGTTAGCAAGACAAGACTTACATGGGGCTAGCGATTTTAAGCTTCTGGATCGGCAAGTTGTGGAAGCTTGGGCTCAAATGCCGGAACGTATCACGTTTTTTCGTGGTATGACGGCCTGGTTGGGTTTCTCTCGAGTGATACTTAAATTTGATGTGGCTCCTCGAATAGACGGCAAGACGAGTTGGAGGCATATAACTCTCGTCAACTTGGCACTCCATGCTGTTGTGGCATTTACATCCTGGCCTCTACGACTTGTTACAATGGTAGGGATGTTTTCTTTTGTCGTTGCTGTCATTCTCGGCATTCAGACCATTTATATGAAAATATCGGGGATGGCAGTTACCGGCTTTACAACGGTAATTCTATTATTACTAGTTATGAACAGTATGATCATGCTCGGCATTGGTATTCTCGGAGAATATATTGCAGCTATTTATGATGAGGTTAAAGGCCGACCGAGATACGTGGTAAGTCAACGAATTAGTGAACAGTCATTGGACCCCGCTATTTTGTACCATGATGAGATAGTTCCACTTAATATCAACCCAAGCATTTATGTCCCCCTAGGGCAAAAAAATTTAACGTTATAATTAGGTGGTACAAATGAACAAGCAAAACACTCTTCTTCGGTTAGGTGATATATTAGTTCAAAAGGGTTTGCTAACAGAGGAAAAACTGAGCAAAGCCCTAAATCACCAGAAAATTCATGGTGGTCGACTGGGAAATATATTGATTGATTTTGGGTGGATAGAGGACGCCGTGATTAGTGAGGTATCCAAACTAATTCCTCAAAAATTCAAGCTTGGGGAGATGCTTATTCAGAGGGGCATATTGACTGAAGAACAATTGAGTTTAGCTTTAGAGTTTCAACAAAAAAGCGGCGGTCTATTAGGTGATATTATACTTTCGTTAGGTTTGGTGGATGCGCATACGTTATTTAAAGTTATCGCATCTCAGCAGGGTATAGGGCGAATCGGATCGCAGTTTGCAATTTACTCTTCGAAGATTCCCGAAGAAATAGCACGCGAATATCGGGCGATTGTTGTGCACACGAGTCATAATCAAGTGGTAGTTGCAGTAGCTAAAATCCTAACAGAGGATCAAATTAAATTATTGGAATTGATGCTTGGATATACTGTTGAGCAAGTTTTGGCAACGCATGCTGAACTGGAATCACTCTGGAGACAGGCATATACCAGCGAATTGATGGCCATTAGTATTAATAAATTGGCAGTGGATAGTCCTGAGAAATCTGCACGTACTGTATTTACAAATCGTCAAATTACTGGAATGGTCGGTATTTTGGCGACTATAATAATTGGCATGTATTTTTATCCTTTTAAAAC
>DATMYU010000273.1:0-2064 GCA_035560775.1 Desulfosporosinus sp. | reverse complement strand
AAATGTACCGTCTTGAACAATTAAATTTAGTGGGAGAAATGGCTGCAGGGCTTGGTCATGAAGTAAGAAATCCACTGACAACAGTGCGCGGATTTTTACAAATTTTAGGGGGCAGAAACTATAACCAACGGGATAAAGAATATTTTATATTAATGATCCAGGAACTGGATAGGGCTAATTCCATAATTACAGAGTTTCTTTCTCTTGCCAAAAATAAAGCAATTGCCTTAGAGATGAAGAACCTAAATTCTGTGATATCTATATTGACTCCACTAATTGAGGCTAATGTGGTTTTGTCTGATCAAGAGCTTAAATTAGATTTGGGAGAAATACCAGAACTTCTATTAGATGAGAAGGAAATACGTCAACTAATACTCAACCTTACCCAAAATGGAATTGAAGCTATGTCCCGAGGCGGGTGCTTAACAATAAGAACTTATACAAAGAGTGATGAAGTAGTCATGGAGATTCGAGATGAAGGAGAAGGCATTAGTCCAGAGTTATTTGATAAAATAGGGACCCCCTTTTTCAGTACTAAGGATAATGGAACAGGACTGGGCTTGGCGGTATGTTACAGCATTACAGACCGCCACAATGCCCAAATATCTGTTGCCTCTGACAGAGGAGGAACTACATTTACGATAAGTTTTAAAATCTAGCATTTTTCTTAACTTTTCGAATGAACTTGGTTAATTTATCCCTCAAGTAAAATACTAATATTTCTATTCAAAGATCACCAACATGCTACCTCCTTATCAGCGGGGCTTATGGAATTACTGACTGTGGAACGTGTTCATAATGGAGATTATATTAAGGCATTAATGGAAATCGCTCACAGTTAAGGATAAATAAAGATATCTTCAATCGCCAAATATGAGAAGATTCGTTATGTTAACCCATCATGTGAATAAATATTGGTACTAGTTTGGGGTCAAATTGGATTCCGATATTTTTGATTATTTCTTTGAAGGCTTGATCTTGGCTCATGGCTTTCCGATAAGGTCGATCGTTTGTCATAGCGTCATAAGCATCAGCAATGGCCAAAATACGACACTCCAAGGGAATTTCTTCCTCTTTAAGTCCCAAGGGATAGCCCCTACCGTTCCACCACTCATGGTGTTTCAGGATTTGATCAGCGATGGGCATTAGGTCGGGGGCAGATTGGGCAATTCGATGTCCGATCTCACTATGTCGCTGCATTTCCTTATATTCTTCGCTAGTAAGACGCCCTGGCTTGAAAAGTATACGATCTGGTATTCCTACTTTACCGATGTCATGGAATTGTGCCAAAAGACGTAAATCGGCAAGGTTCCGCTCCGCAAGACCCATTTCCATGCCTATTAAAACCACAAGGTTTTGTAAACGGTCCCCATGCCCTTCCATAATAAAATCTCTGGCCTCAAGGGCTTTCATAAGAGACGAAACTATGGCGCTACGCGTGCTTTTACTTCGATGCAGTTTCTCACGGTACATGTTATTGTCCGCTTCTTTAAATACATCATTAACATTCACGTTTGTATGCCCGCTCACAGCAAACCCCACAGATAAACTAAGCGGAAACTCCTCGTTTTGTTCATTATATTTTTCGACGGCACTCCGAATTCTATGACAGGCTTGTTGAACTAACAATAATTCGCTTTTGGGCAATATTATTGTAAACTCGTCGCCACCTATTCTAAATATCAGATCCTCTTGACGAAAACATGCCTTGATAATACCTGCAGTTACTCGAAGCAACTTATCACCAGTAGAGTGTCCGAGGGTATCATTCACCAGTTTTAGTCCATCGACGTCACAAACGATCATTCCCAACGGGACGAAACAACCTTCTTCAAGAAGACGAAGTTGTTCTTCAAAATAAGTACGGTTGTAAAGGCCGGTAAGAGCATCATGGAAACTCATATGCTCAAGTCTTTCCTGAGATTGCTTTCGCACTGTGATATCTTCTCCAATACTGGCAATTCCGGAGACGTTGCCCTCGAGATCGAATAAGAAGGTATTACTCCAACTGACCTGACGTCTTTCTCCGTTTTTAGTTTGAATGGGATAATTGTTGTATCCTAT
>DATMYU010000272.1:0-2426 GCA_035560775.1 Desulfosporosinus sp. | reverse complement strand
ATACTGCTTTTTACTATAGGAAGGCAAACTATATTATGGCTATTTCCTCAAGCTGGGAGGAGAATGATGCAGCGCCAATCAACAAGGTATGGGTAGCAGAGGGTTTTTTATATATTAAGATGCTTACTTTTGGTTCATATGTGAACTTCCCGTATAGTAAACTAAAAGATTACAAAATGGCCTATTATGGTCAATATGTGAAAGTCTTGCAAATCATCAAGACTAAGTATGATCCAAGTAATGTATTCAGCTTCCCTCAAAGTATCAAACCTCTACCAAACCCAGGTAAGGAATTATTCATTGCTGAACTAAAGCGCCCCTTCTCTGTTAACAGTAGAGAAGATAAGTTAGCAGGAGGGGTTGAAAGCAACCTAGTCCAAACTCATTTAAAAGGAGCTGGGAGTTTAATGCCTAATCCGCTTGATCCGACAACTATTCCGAAGTTTGTAAACGAATTTGTTGTCCCACCTATATATACGCCAAGAGTAGTTACGCACCCAATTACCGGCAAAATAAAAAGCCATGATTATGAGGTGACAGTCAGCCAGTTTACCCAGCAAATTCTACCAGCAGGTTTCCCTGAAACAACAGTATGGGGTTATGGCGGCAAAGTCAGGATTCCTGAAACCGATGAGATCATACCAGATTTCAGGTCTACACCTGGTCCAACCTTTGAGGCCAAAAGACACATTCCGATCAATGTGCAATGGATTAGCAAGTTAACTGAACCACATCCGTTGGCTGTAGATCCTACTCTACACTGGGCTGACCCCAATGAAATGGGAATGCCTAAGCCTCCATTCCCAACGTTCCCACCAGGATTTCCTTTAGCCCAAAGCCCAGTGCCAATTGTTACTCACTTACACGGCGGGGAGATTGAACCACCTTCTGATGGGTACCCTGAAGCATGGTTTACTGCCGGGGACGCTATAATTGGACCTGCTTTTGTTAAATCCCGTTATCACTACGTTAATGAGCAGGAACCATCAACTTTATGGTATCATGACCATACATTAGGCATTACCCGCCTAAATGTCTTGATGGGACTTGCCGGTTTCTATTTATTACGCGACCCCCACAACCACCTAGATAAAGAGCATTCCCTGCTGCCGCACGGCAAATATGAGATACCCATCGTCATACAAGACAGGTCTTTCTTTGACGATGGCTCCTTGGCGTTTCCCAATAATGGATTAGTTCCAGATATTCATCCTTACTGGACACCGGGGTTTTTAGGTAATAGCATTATGGTTAATGGTAAGGTATGGCCTAATTTGGATGTTGAGCCCAGACAATACCGTTTTCGGGTTTTAAACGGATCAAATGCTCGCTTCTATAATCTGATGTTCTCCAACAAGATGCCATTTATTCAAATAGGTACAGATGGTGGCTACTTGCCGAAACCTGTTCAGCTCGACTCATTGCTCATTGCTCCTAGCGAAAGGGTTGATCTCCTTGTGGATTTTTCCCAGTTATCACCTGGCACTCAATTAATTTTGACCAATACTGCCAATGCTCCGTTTCCTAACGGGAATCCTCCTGATCCCCAGACAACGGGGCAGATTATGCAGTTTACCGTGCTTAACAAACCCGTAGTCGTACCGCCACCATTGCCTACAGTCTTGAACGTTCTATACCCGCTCAAGCGCGACGGCAAAAAACGAACCTTGGCCCTTTATGTAGTTGGAGGCCCCACCGGACCATTAGAATTTTTGCTGGACGGTCAGAAATGGCATACGCCTATCTCCGAACTACCGTTGGTAGGGGCGACCGAGGACTGGCAAATCGTCAACCTAACAGGAGGGGCTCACCCTATTCATGTTCACTTAATTCAATTCCGGCTAGTCAGTCGTCAGAACTTTCTGGTTAATAGATATACGAATGATTGGTTAGCCCTTAACGGTGAACCTCCGCTTGAGCATCCAACTAGATTATTACCTGTGGAACCATACCTGCTGGATGGACCAATTAATCCGCCAGCTCATGAAAATGGCTGGAAAGATACAATTCAAGCCTATCCCGGACAAGTAACTACGATCAGGGTCCGATTCGCTCCTCAAGAATTGGTGGTTTCAATCCCCGGCATTAATCAATTCCCATTCAATCCTGCCACAGAGCCAGGTTATGTGTGGCATTGCCATATGCTTGACCATGAAGACAATGATATGATGCGTCCCTACAAAGTCAGGAATCCGTATGAGGATTGTTAGCTATTGTTACTCTCTGTTTAGAATATAAAAACAGTTCACATTGGGGACTTGGTTTATCAGTCCCCAATGTGAACTGTTGACATTACAGCACCAATATGGAAAAAACAATGAGTCTTTATCAAACCTCCTAGAAAGTCGGGTAGAAGACGGTGGTTCTATTGAAGATAATAAAGCATTCACTTCTTCTACCCTTCCCCATTTCGCATAAGACTTTAT
>DATMYU010000271.1:0-3435 GCA_035560775.1 Desulfosporosinus sp. | reverse complement strand
GTTTTGAAAGGATTTCCTGAAGACTATATTTCAGACGATTTGGGGATTCCAGAGCATGCAAGGTTGCTTTCCTTCCCCTCCTGATCCAGAGGCCCATGGGTTTGGTATGGTTGTATAGTGTATGGAATTGCTTGTACTATGGTTACTGTTGAAAAGTATTTTTGTCCAAACCGCATTTTTTTTATTGGTGAATAACCCTCACGCTTGTCTGGAACTCGGCATATCCTATAGCGGTATCTGAAAAGACATTCCGAAAAAAGGATGGGCAGCCGGTATGAAGATGGCAATTTCCAACAGGACGCCTGAGCAAATTGCGTCCGAGATTAACGTTATCAAGGAAGAAAGCGGCAAAATGCTGCTTACCAACGCCGTTGAAATCGGAGGGCGTGACGGAAGCCAAGAGTTGCTACCCCATGGGGAGTGGCTCAAATGGCTGACTGAATCCGTGAGTTACTCCCGGAGCACGGCCAGCAGACTGATGAAAACCTTCCGGGAGTACGGGCCTATACTCTCCGCCCCTGATGAGGAAGAGAGCCTAAATGGTGCATCGATGCACCATTTACTCGATGTAGTACATACTATTAAAAAAATTGCAGAGAATCCCTGGAGGCCAAAACATTAGGCCTCCAAGGATTCTTTAAAGTTGCACAATGAAATTGTGTTACATCCACAGAAAGAGATTCCTTAGTTATCTTTATACCTTTTACACACATTGAAGGATTATAAATTGGGTTGATGGTGAGGAAGTTTTTTGTGGTGAAAGTTAACCGATAGTTTGGTATAATATGAGAGTAAGATAGACATTTATAACCGCTACTGATCGTGAGGTGTTAGTAATCTAGGTCAGAAAGGCGGTGATCTGCTTGTCCGAAAGACTGGATCCCAAAGTAGACGTGGTCTTTAAACAGATCTTTGGTGCTGAGAAGAATAAGCCTATACTGATCAGCTTTCTGAATGCCGTGTTGGATTGGAGTGGAGATCGCCAGATTGTAGAGGTGGACATCTTGAATCCCTACCTGGAGCAAGAGTATGTAGATGATAGCTATGGCATACTTGACATAAGAGTACAGCTGAGTAGCGGTGAATTGGTCAATGTCGAGATGCAAATCGGAGATCGAGCTGATATGGAGAGACGCAGCACGTTCTATATCTGTCGCATGTTTGGTGATCAGAAGATCATCAAAGGAAAATATAAGGATCTGAAAAGAGCTATAGCCATCAACATACTAGACTTTGTGCGTATCAAAGACAGCCAACGCTATCACACTAGATTCAGGTTACTGGAACTGGAAGAGAGCCTGGAGCTGACAGACGCAATAGAGATCCACTTCATCGAGTTACCCAAACTGAAAGAGGAAATAGCGAATCATGGGAGCCCACTGGATCGGTGGGCAATGTTTCTGAAAGGATGGGATGACATGTTATTGATAGAGAGGTTATCAGAAGAAGACCCGGCCATAGCCCAAGCCAGGCAGGCACTGGAAGAAATGGCGGCCGACCCTAGAGCCAAAGAAATTTACGAACAAAGGCTAAAGGTCATCATGGATAAGAATTCTGACCTCTATGAGGCTGAGCAGAAAGGCAAGCAGGAGGGCAAGCAGGAGGCAGCCTGTGCTGCTCTGCGCAAAGGTTTAGATGTGGAATTTGTTGCAGAGATCACTGGTCTGTCCCTGGAGACCGTCCAGAAGCTGAAAGCAGAACTCCTGAGCTGAAGCATGCGCGGCACAATCCCTCCCGTCCGGTCGGCCTAGCCCCCGGGATCAATATCATCAACGTTACGGGCAGGTTTCTACTCGGCATAACAGTTCGCTGCCGCTCCCCGTTCCGCGCAGGTTCCTGGAACCTTTGTTACAGTCATCTTCATGTATTTAAAGAGCTTTGACTTAATATTTGGGCTGCAAAGCAGTCCATGATGTCTGATCTTAACAAAGCGATCCGGTAGAATACGAAGAAGGAACCGTCTGGAAAACTCAGCTGCATCAAGAGTCATGACTTTGGACTATTACCATCCTTATAATCCCTCCAGGCAAAGCTAACCGATTGACCATCAAACGGCAGAATTCTAGAGTTACTAATCGCGACTCTGTGAGTATAGCGTCCCAGATAACGGACAACATGTCCTGGAGATTTAAACGGTTTCTTACAAAAGACAACCCAGTTCTTGCTGTATATTGTGTCGACAAGAGAAAGGAAATTGCTTCTGTTAACGCCAGACTCTGATTTTGATACGAAACAAATTAACGGAACTGAAGTTAAACTGCGACTTAAAAACTACAATCAGGGTTTGCCAGCTGCTTTACAATCCCTGAGAAGGGTTTGGAATGTATACTTTATTCGACGGTGCAGGATTCTGAAGTAGAGAAAGTGGTGACATCAATTTTGCAAGCTTATTCAAAGCTGTAACAATGAGACATCACTTCAGCTTCAATCAAGAGATTAGGTTATTCACTTTGAATATCCTAATCTCTTGATTAGTTTTTCAATGGGGCTCCATGGAGGTGTGAAGATGCCAATCGATAAAAGCCTTTTAACAGGAAGCACCACTGATCAAATAAGTTCGCAAGTCACGGTTATAAGTTTCCGCATGATGCGGGGCTTTGATGTCTATAGGGGGTTACAATCATTTTAGTACTTCCTTTTAACGGATCTTCTGTACTTGATTCCATTGATATATAGTAATAAATAAGGCAAACTGATACCTACCAGCGTAATGGCAATACCTAACCAGCGGAGTGGGGATATCTGCTCACCAAGTAGAATGGCTGCAACAAGCACAGCTACAGGCAATTCAGAGGAGCTAAGGATACTTGCCAGGCCACTTCCAATATGTGGGACGCCTATAGCAAAAAATAAAGGCGGGATAACGGTCCCCAAAATACCCAGGAGGATACCGTAAATAGGTAATCCATCTGATAGAGCACCGTTTATAAAGAACTTTGGTGGATATATTAAGCTAATAGTGATAACGGAGCCGACTATAATAAACAAAGACCGATTTATGGCTGGCACATCGATGTCAACCCGGCCACTTAAAAAGATAAACAAAGCAAAGGTAATAGACGATAATAATCCCCAAATAGTTCCGTTTAAGGCGATACCTATCTTACCCAATTCAAAGATTCCTCCGGCCATTAGGGTACCACCCAGTAAAAAGGGAATGGCGATAACTTTATCATAACTGGGCCACTTACGATGGGCTACAGATTCAATTACAATACCTATCCAAACAAATTGAAAGAGAAAGACAACACCCACTGCAGCAGGAAGGGTTTGCAAGGACTGTGCATAAAATATCCCAGTTAGAGCAGAAGTTATGCCCACGGCCATCAATTTTAGGATCTGTTTTAGTTTTACGTTGGGACGGAAAAATACTAGATTTAGTACCAATAGCATCAACAGACCTGCGTAGTTTTGTGATCCTATTACCTCTCCAAC
>DATMYU010000270.1:0-2755 GCA_035560775.1 Desulfosporosinus sp. | reverse complement strand
TATTCCGACACGGCTCGAAAGTTTTCAAGGTTAACGCTGTCCGCAGTAACTGGAATTTTATCAAAGCTAAAGAAATATTTACCACCAGGTGCCATTATATCAATAAGTTCTTTTGCCTTATCAATACATTCCATCTTCGTTCCTGTTTTTAATAATGATAAAGGATAGAAACCTGTGAGTATATGTCGTTTCCCAAGTTTTGCTTTGGCAAGCTTAGGATCTCCATACTCAAACCAAATTCTAGTGTTTTCCGGAAGTTCAATTAGATAGTCAAGATATCTCATCCAGTCTTGTTCAGCAAAGATAAATGCAGTAACTCCCGCTTCTTTTAGACCTTCGATCAACTTCTTAAATGAAGGCCAATATAGTTTTTCGAAATCCTTAGTTCTTAAGTAAGGCGCCAAATGCAAAGGGATAAATGTTGCTCCGTACGGTACGGAAAGCGGCGGCATTCCCATTTTAATCATTAATGGAGTAAGGACTTCCACTGCAGCTTGCACTTTGTCTGGAATTCTTCTTACATCAAAAGCAATTCCTTTAAATCCTCTTAATTGATCCGATAAGAAATCGAATGGTGCCTCACAAAATCCTGTATTAAAAGGTATGCTAGAATAACCGTATTTTGCCGTTAGCTTGGCAGCAATAATTGCCTGATTCGCAAATTCATCATTGAACGCCTTAAACCCTTTCGCCAACGCAAATGCTTTTTTCATTGAATCGCCTGTATCAAGTTCAGCGTAAAGCTTTGGCAATACCTTCTCAACGATACAATCATATGGTGAAGCGATCAAAGCATCATAATCTGCGACATCTAATCCTTCAACTTCCGGATGCTGAATAAAACCATTGGAACCCATCACGAAGTTCCTAGCTCCTAATACTTTATAGATTGAAGGATATCTTATGTTGAATAATGGCATTATATCCGAAGGGAAATCTTGACAAACTTTATCGGCGATTTCCTCAAGTATCGTATTATTCCATTGGACTTCCTTTAAATCTTTTCCTGCATACTGGATAGCAAATTCGAGTGGAAGTAAATTAACTATGGGTACCCTCTTAGGAATCCTGCCTTCATAGAGGTCTACTAATAACTTGTCTCTTTCTTGAGTTAAGGCTGTCATATCACTCATATTATTTCACCCACCCTTGACAAATTTTCAATCCTTCCGCAGCGTTGGTTGTGAAAGCGTCTGCGCCAACCATCTTACAGGCATTTGCAGTTACAGGGTTTCCTCCGATAATGACTTTAATGCTGTCTCTCAAGCCAGCTTCCTTCAGTTCTTCAATGGTGTTCGTCATTGCATCTATTGCCAGGGTTAATACGCCACTCATTCCTATTATTTGGGGCTTAACTTCTTTTATCTTCTCTACAAACGCGCTGGGCGATACGTCGATCCCTAAGTCGTATACCTCAAAGCCCGCTGCTTCTGCCATACTGGCAAAAATGTTCTTACCAATATCGTGTAAGTCTCCCTGAACAGTCCCTATAACCATAGAACCTATTTTTTGAGAACCTACTCCACCTAACACAGGTTTAATGGCATTAATCGCTTGAGTAAGCAAATCCCCTGCAAAAATCAAGTCTCCAACATAGTACACATTTTTTTCAAACAAATCTCCTACGATAGCCATCCCTTGTTGGCAAGCTAGGACAACCTGCTGAGCATCTTCTCCCCTGGGGTTTGTAGCTACAAAATCATTGATTATGGTTAAAACAGCTTTCTCGTCGAGATCTCCAACCGCCTGTGTCAGTGCCTTAAGATCGATCATGATCTTTCCTCCTCTAAATTAATTTACAGTAACACTAAATCCTCTTTGCGAATACCTAAGCAACGCTGAACTACTATTTAGCTGTATATACAGGTTGTGCGAAAAAAATCGCCTTATCCAGCTCTAGATCTCAAATAACAATACCAACTTACCCGAACCTGTAAACTAACTGATTTACCTAATTTACGTCAACTTTAACTGGTCCGATCTTGTTTTTACGGTAAGCATTTGAATAATTCCTGCAGTAGCGATCGTGCCCTAGTAATGCATCGGTTACCAGAAGTGTCGTCACCATATCTCGGTTACATGGGTCTATGATGGCAGAATCCATTCCTTCATAGGTCGCTAGGGTTAAGAAATGCTGATTAACTACTTTTCTTAAAGGCATACCGAAGGATATATTGCTTAAACCAGAGGTCACTTTAATCGTAGGATATAACTTCTTAACTTCTTTCAATGTCTTAATAAAGTTCATCAGAGATTGATTATCTGCGGAAAGTGCCATTACAAGAGGGTCAATATGAATTCTTTCTGGGCCGATATCATATTTTTGAGCTTTTTCAACCAATATTCTTGTTATATCAAGCCTTGTTTGTACATCCGTCGGAATACCCCTATTGTCACAAGTCAGGGCAATGACTTGCCACCCGGTTCCCTTAATGAGTGGGTAAATAACCTCACATTTTCCGCCTTCTTCAGAAACAGAGTTGATTAATCCAGGACGTTTAGCATAAGGGAAAACCTTTTCAATAATTCTAGCATTCGGACTATCAATACATAAAGGTGTATCAACTGCGTCTTGAACAATGCCCATCAACCATATTAAGGTATCAACTTCAACGTCTGGTGCAGTACTTGCACAAACATCAAGATAATCTACACCTGCTTCCGCTTGCCTAATGGCAAGGCCCCGAATGAATTCTTCGTCCTTTTGCTCTATAGCCCTTTTAACACTTGGTATGGTTCCATTAATTTTTTCTCC
>DATMYU010000269.1:0-3749 GCA_035560775.1 Desulfosporosinus sp. | reverse complement strand
ATATTATTTACATAAGGAAAAAACTGGGATAGGGGGAAGAGCCAATGAGTGAACCTGCGTTGAGTAAGACGGAGTATTACAATTATACCGACTACTTGTCCTGGGTAAATGGGAAACGTTGCGAGCTGATTGATGGCATTCCTATTGACATAACTCCCGCTTCCTCGCGTATTCACCAAAAGGTCTTAGGGGATCTCTATAACCAGTTCTACTACTTTTTGAAGGATAAGCCTTGTGAAGTTTACATCGCGCCCTTCGATGTGCGGTTACCAAGCTCAGAGGAAAAAGATGAGACTGCCAGTACCGTCGTACAACCCGATCTGGTGGTGGTTTGTGATCCGACAAAACTTGATGACCGAGGGTGCAAAGGAACCCCAGATTTAGTCATCGAGGTCTTGTCGCCAGAGACAGCAAAAAAGGACCTTTCAGTAAAATTGCGACTTTATGAGCGAGCCGGTGTCTCTCAATATTGGGTAGTACATCCGGTGGACAAAACGGTTACGGTTTTCTTGCTAGATGAGCGGGAGCAGTATAGCAAGCCTAGTGTTTTTGGTGAAGGCGAGCAAATGAGGGTAGAACAGCTTAATGGATTAATAATTGACTTTTCCACTGTGTTTAAATGACATGTTTGCTGGTGAAAAAACAGTGGAGAATCTAGAGAAAATGACAGATAAATAACAACAAAGATAACTCACTTTAACATAAAACCCTTTGCAACATCATAAGTTTTGGCAAGGGGGTGAGGGCAGTGGTTGTTTTGGATTTAACTACCTGGATGAGTTATGCTTTTTTTATCCTTTGTCTGGTGCTCGGTTGGGGTGCCGCCGGAGCCCTTGATTTTGATGGGATTTTGCGCCGTTCGACGTCTCGCTGGGGACGGTTTCTACTCCGTTTAGGTGTGACGCTTGTCTTGGCTGAAGGGTTTAGACTTTTCTTAAGCTTTGTGCTTGGTCCGCTCCTTGATTTGTTGGTAAATCAAAGCATCAATGGTTTTAAGGCTTTTTAACTTGCGTTCACAAAGAATTCTTTCACCTTGTTAGGTGGAGGATGAATTTGTAATCTCCACTTGTTATCTGTTAACGTGGAGGTGTCGGTAATTGAAAAACAAAAAGAGCGCTCAGATTGGTTTACACCGGTCTGAGCGCTCTTGTGCTACTTAGTTTAGAAAGTAGTGGTGCGACTAAGGCGACCACCGGAACCTGAGGGTTTGACGTTAGCCAAGTTTTCTTTATACCTATACAGAAAGTATAAGTTTTTGAGTAGCCTGATTCTGGTGGTATAAGTGCAACTAAGGCAGCCGCCTGCGCCTGCGGCTAACAAGAAGGATAACACGTGCGAAGACAGTGTCTTCGGGCGCCAGCCAAGTTTTCTTTATACCTTAAGGCGTTGAGTACCTTAATATGGTGAAATAGTAATTATGATGGACATATCTTGAGAAGACAGGTTTGTTTCAAACCATTTTTGGTTGATAATACAAGTGAGCGTGCTACAATGAATAAGGCTAATTTATGTAGCGATAAATGATGAGATATTAAAGGAGTAAGTGTGTGAAGCGAACATGGCGTTTTTGGGCTGCCTTATGGGTGGGTAAAATAATAACGAAGGGGTTATTAGCCACCGGAAAAAAAGGGACAACCTTACCTGGGAAGATAGCAAACTGGATTGACCCCGAGATTATGCGGCACTTGAGTGTGTCTTATACGGACGGGATTATTATGGTCACAGGGACCAATGGGAAAACGACGACAGCTAATCTCCTCGCGAGCATTTTCAGAGGGGCTGGAAATGCCTTTGCTTTTAACCAGGCCGGGGCGAATCTCGTGACCGGGATCACTGGAGCTCTGATTCAAAATACTCGTTGGAGTGGGAAATCCCGGGCGAGTTTGGCTTTACTGGAGGTTGATGAGGCTACGGTGCCAAAGTTTTGCGAACAGGTGTCGCCCAGTTTGGCGATTGTCACTAATTTCTTTCGTGATCAACTGGATCGTTACGGTGAATTAGATACAACCGTTCGTATGGTCAGAGAGTCCTTGCCAAAAGAAACTGTTCTCGTGTTAAATGCGGATGACCCCTTAGTGGCTCAGTTTGGTACTAATCATCCTGAGGCGATTTATTATGGCGTGGAACGTACCCCAGATAGCGTAAGCGAGAGCCAAGAAACCCGGGAAGCAAGGTTTTGTCCAGTATGCGGCACTGAACTTAATTACTCGCTTTTCCATTATGGTCAATTGGGGATTTTCAAGTGCTTAGGGTGTGGATTTCATCGCCCTGAGCCTGAAATATTGGCTCAAGACGTTCGTCCAGAAGAGGGCTTGCTTCTATTTCGGGTGGGTGTGACTTCATTTACTTTATCTCTGCAAGGGTACTATAATCTGTACAATGCATTGGCATCACTTACCGCAGCTCGTCAACTTGGGTTAAATGACGTTTTGATTGAAAAAGGGTTGCGAGAATTCATTCCACAAGCCGGACGAATGGAACGTTTTTATTTGCCGGAAGGGGAGATCACCTTAACTCTCGTTAAAAACCCGACTGGTTTCGATCAAGTCATTCAGACGATGCTAGGTGTTGATAAATCCCTTCGGATTTTGATCGGGATTAATGATTTAGCTGCCGATGGGCGGGATATTTCTTGGCTTTGGGATGTTAATTTTGAAAGATTAGGAAGGCATGAAGCACGTATTTACCAAGTGATTTGCACTGGACTTCGTGCTGAGGACATTGCTTTAAGGCTTAAATATGCCGGAGTATCCGTTGAGAAGCTTGTTATTGAACACACATTGCCTGAAGCTCTTAATCGTTTACAAGCAAGTAGAACGGAGAAAGAGGTCGCCTTTATTCTGCCCACATATACCTTGCTATTCCCGCTTCGTGAGATCCTAGAAGATCGTCAAGAGCAGGCAGGGTTGTCAGATTATACAGCTGAGGATCGTGGAGAGGAGGCAAGTGCATGAAATTAAATATTTGCCATTTGTATCCGGATTTACTCGATCTTTATGGAGATCGTGGTAATATTTTAGCGCTGGCGGCTCGCTGCTGTTGGCGTGGGATTGAGCCTGTAATTCAAAAAGCCTCTTTGGGTGATGACTTGGACTTTATGGGGATGGACATTCTATTTCTTGGCGGAGGTTCTGACCGTGAACAAGGTCTGCTGGTGCAAGATTTGATGCGTCGGAAAAATGAACTTCGAAAGGCCATAGAGGATGGACTTGTGGTTCTTTCCATCTGTGGTGGTTATCAAATGTTGGGAAAATACTATCAAATGGCCAGTGGAGAAAGAATTCAGGGGCTGGGTATTATAGACATCTGGACTATCGCCGGCGCGAAGCGTTTAATCGGAAATGTGGCGGTGGAACTCGACGAAAGGGTGCTGAGAGTTGATTCAAAATGTAAGACGTTGGTTGGGTTCGAGAATCACTCAGGTAAAACGTATTTGGGTGAAGGGGTTAGGCCTTTAGGTAAAGTCTTATTTGGGCATGGGAATAACGGTGAGGACAGTGAGGAAGGTGTACGCTACCGCAATGTCTTCGGAACCTATTTGCACGGTCCGCTTCTTCCGAAAAATCCACACGTCGCCGATTTGTTGTTAGAACTGGCGACTCGAAGGCGCGGATTTAATACTGGTTTAGTAGAACTTGACGACAGCTTAGAAGAGCGAGCCCATCAGGCCATGCTTAAAAGGCTATTGAAGCAAGCCTAAACTTGATTTGTTAGCTGGTTAAGTAAAAACAGTATATCAAGAATGATAT
>DATMYU010000268.1:0-3014 GCA_035560775.1 Desulfosporosinus sp. | reverse complement strand
ATATAGTAAGGAGGGCTTGAAATGTCAGTAATAACCAATAATTCGACAATTGATGAAAAAAATATTCTCGAAATTCGCAACGCAATAGAGCACAGGGCTACTTGGATGTCCCTGTTGATGGACGAAGCAAGGAATAGTGGCCTCGACTGGGATGATTTTGCAAGAAAGGCCATATTTCGCACTGGATGCTTTCATGGGAAAGACAAAGCAGCAAAGTGTACGGATATTTCTGATCTGAAAAAGTTTGCCGAAGTTTTTCCGGGTGAGACCGGAAAGAAAATTTTCGAGATGGATGTCACGGAATTAAGCGATGATAAGCTTTCTTTAGAGTTTCATTACTGTCCACTTGTTAGTGCTTGGATCAAGCAGGGGTTTTCCGATGAGGATATTGCTAAACTTTGTGACATCGCGATGGATGGTGACCGTGGCATAGCCAGTAACTTCCCAGACTTTCAATTTGAACTTGGCAAGAGAATCGCCCAAGGTGACGCAGTTTGCGAAATTAACTTTATTAAAAAGAAGTAGATGCAATTTCCGAATTTAGCGCTGAACTAATCGCGACTTCCCGTTTATCATCTACATGGTAAGTTGTTAATACTTCGATTTAAAATTGGACTCATGTTCCAATAAACTGTGCCAATTCCATGTTGAATTTATCACCCTCTTCCCAAAATAATGCATGTCCGCTATTTTCAAATGGCACAAGAATAGAGTTCGGAATTCCTTGGTTTTGAGCAATAGCTAATGGGAAAAGACAAATTTTATCATGAATACTGTGAAGTATTAGAGTTGGAACATTTATATTCCCAAAATCAGAAAACAGACTTTCATCTCTAAATGTGGCTGCACATGTTGCAGTAGACCAAACTGCTGCCTGTAATCCCATTTGTAAGAACCAATTCGAGACAGGTTCAGTTATATGCCTAAAGAAAAACATATCTTTAAGCTGATGAAGCATTTTGAGGCGATCATCATATGTTTGCTGAATAAGTTTTGTTACATCCTCCTTCGGCAACCCATATGGAAAATCAGGTCTTCTGGTAACGCTGGGAGCAGCCGCTGCGAAAAGGGCAAGTTTCGATACTCCATACCCGTTATATCGGGACATATACCGAAGGGCAGTTGCGCCTCCCATTGAATGGCCAGCAAGTGTGAAATCATATAATTTTAGTGATTCAACTACACAACGAACATCATCTGCCAGTCTATTATAGGAGTAGTCACTCAAAGGCTTGTCTGAATTACCGAATCCCCTAGTATCCATTCCGATACATCGATACCCCAATTTTGGAAGATGTTTAAACTGATATTCATATGCTTTATGACTTAGTGGCCAGCCGTGAATAAACAAGATTGTTTTGCGCCCCATAGGATTAATATCTTCTACGTAAATTTTTATCTTTGATGTGATGGTGTCTGGTTGTACTCTCACAAAGTATTCCATAAATGACCTCCAATAAAATTATCCATTACATAATATTAGGTTTACTTACAGATGTGAAACTAGGTGGAGTATTTCTAATTGAGAGGACGAAAAGGCACGCTGGGGTATATCTACAAATCTAACGTTAGGAATACACGGAACAGACCGATGTAGGATTTGATATTTTTGTCCCGAAGTGGGTGGCTACTGATTTGCTTAGAGTGCCTTATGCACAACAAAAATGCTATGAAGCGCTTAATTAATAATAGCCCGATTACTTGATGATTTAAAAATCAAGTAATCGGGCTATTTCTAGTCTCTAGCCCCTAAGTGTATCAAATACGCTACTTTCTTACATATCAACGGTAGGGATGGGTAAACTGGCGTCTCAAACCACGTTATCAAGTGATTGATATATTTACCTTAATTCGATGGCCTTTTGCGGGCAAAGCTCCTGGCAGCAAAAACAAGTAATACACAGTTCCGAGCTTACAACTGGGTATTCATCCATAGTCAACGCTCCTCCAGGACAGTGCTCAATACAGGTTTCACAGAGACTGCATAATTCCTTATCTACCCAGGGTCTTACTGCTGTAATAGAATCCATAATTGTTGTAGTGTTGGTCATAGTACGCGAATCCATTTGCGGCAGTTTAAATCCTGATATGACTTCAAGTTCTCCGATGATATTGATCTTTGAAAGTTCGCTGATACCGTATCCTCTGGCAGCTGCCAACTCAACGGTGCGGGGCAAGTTAGGAAAGCCCATCATGTATGCTACCACGGTGTCCAACGCCACGGAGTCATCTCCGGCCATTATCTTGCCGAGGTTAATTAGATCTTTGGAGGCGGGGCCGTTACCCTCCATCGCCAGAACACCATCCACAATTACAAGGTCAGGAATCCTGATGGCAAAGACTTCTACAAGTGCTTCGGCAAAGTTAAAGGGGTTGCCGGCTTTTTTATGAGTTTGTGCCTTAAGAGCACCGGCTAAAATTCCGAAATTATTCTTGATGGCGCAAGATAATCCGGTAAGCCCGTGGGTTTTAAACTTAGGCACACTGATGTATACGTCGACATCAAGAATCGCCTGGGATATCAGAGCACGCTCAATATATAGCGAATTAATTTCCATTGGTACAGTTTCCACGCCCAGGTTACGGTAATATATACCTGCTGCCTCCATTAGACCCGTGTCTTCAAAGGCCTTTTCGTTCATGCCATAGGAAAAAACTCCAGGATTATCACCCACGATGAGCGATGCCGGATGGCGCTTGACCACTTCATTTACAATGGCATTTAACACTGCCGGGTGAGTGGTTACACCCTCTTCAGGTGTTGCGCTACGCAGGACGTTTGGTTTGATAACTACCTTTTTCCCTTTTAAGTCTAATGGGAACAGGTTGAATATCCTTTCGATAGCCTCATGACAGTCTTCGTAACTAGCCTCTATTATCGCCACTGTGCTCAATATAGTACCCCCTTTATTTTTGTGTTGATAGACCTCTATTATTATAACCCCCTTTTATCTATGCTTCCAGGCACGCAGCTTTGAAAAATGGAATGTTATTCAGAGCCTGGACTGAACGAT
>DATMYU010000267.1:0-4915 GCA_035560775.1 Desulfosporosinus sp. | reverse complement strand
CTTCACGCTCATAGTTGGCAACTTCAACTGGACGCTTTGCAATAAGGTCGGAAAGCGGCGCATCTGCTAGTAACCTTAAATTAAGCCCTTTGAGAATCGCCGAGCTTCCGCCTTCTGAATTTTCATGTATCTGATCAACATGGAAGAAAATATCCTGCTGATGTGAGAATCGTGCAACAATATCCCCAACTTTAAACATAGCCTGCCCTCCTAATCGAAATCCGGTATTCGTTGTTCCAACTGCGAATATCGAACTTCCAATAATGAATTGCTATATACTATGTCGAACCTGATCAAACGGCATATAGTATAATAAGTTAAGATTAAAGGGGGAACTAAGATGTTCGCCGTAATCGTTCCAGCCAAAAATGAAGAAAAGAGCATCTTGGCAACTTTGACCACCATTTTACGCCTTCCCGTCAATTACATCATCTTAGTTCTCAACGGCTGCACCGACAAGACATTCGAACTTACTCGCTCGATCCCAGATACTCGGATTCAGATTCTCTATTTTACAGACAGTCTAGGAATTGATATACCACGGGCAATCGGAGCGCTCTATGCACGTCATTTAGGTGTCAAGGGAGTACTCTTTGTCGATGGTGATATGTCAGGGAATATCTATCTAAATCTCGTTCACCTTCTTGATTCCATTGAATCTGGGATCGATGTCGCTTTAACAAATTGTTATCCCTACATTACGCATCGTCAAAAACTTGCTAATCTCGTTTTAAAATTCCGAGCAAAACTCAACCGAGAACTCGATCTCTTCAAAAGTCTCGGGCTTTCAACCCCTACACACGGACCTCATGCCCTCTCTGAACGCGCCTTGCGAATCCTTCCTTTGGAAGCCATTGCCATTCCCCCGCTCACCTTATATTGGGCTAAAGAAGGTGGTCTCACCATTAAAGTGGCCACCTCCATACCCCACGAAGCACTGCACTCGCCTAGTAAACATCGGTGTCATGCCCGTCTGATTGCCGAAACCATCATTGGGGATTGCCAAATGGGTTTGGCACTAATCCAAAATAAACCTATGACTCGCTCACTCGGAAAACACACATTACTGGGTTACCACCCGGAACGACGTTTCGATCTTCTTCAACATTGGGAGCAGTCTCTAACCTCCCAAAGCCTACGTAATGAGCAGCATGTCATTTTCTCTAGATCTAACTAAAACTTGGAATAGCTGCTAGATACGAAATAAAGAGCTGTTTTAATATACCTGCCCTTTTAACCCTTATTTTTTCACTAGATCTTTCTTTAAATCAATACCATACTGCTTTAAGTAATCGTCTATCTTCACCTTTTCCTCTACCTTTACGTGTACGGTAGCTTGCATTTTTTCTTCTTGCACCCCATTCCACTTCAAGTAAATCAATTGCCAATATGATTTATCCAAGATGGGATCTAAATACTGTAAATCTACAACAATATAATGTGGGGTAATATTATATTGTTTGGGGTAAATTTCCTCACTTGGTATGGTCATAACTAAGCTTGAGGCGGAATCTTTAGGTATTTCGTTGACAATGGCTGATTCATCATGATGAATTGGTTTTCCGGTTAAACGATCATCAAAGACAATCGTCTCACTGGAAAGATTAACCGCTGGATGCATTCCCACATTACTAAATTTCAACTCAAAACTTAATTCATTACCCAAATCAACTTTAGGGGACTCTTTTAATATGAAATACGGTCGCGCTGTCTCCTGTTGTACTTGCCATGCGGCTACCGTTAAATAGACCGTAATTAAGGCCGTAAGTGCTAACACTGTCGTCGCCAATGTCGCGACAATATTCGACCATTTCTTTAAACTCCTCTTACTTATTTTTTCCAACCTAGGCTCACCCTCCGTTAATCCTTAACGTCCTAACCCTAAACGCTTGCATCCAGTTTATCTAATGTTTAGGCTTCCTTATCGTTCGGAAATTACTCGTTTTTTATACCAAACCATCATAATTCCTTAAAATGGACTCCCCCCAAAGAGAGACAGAGGGTCGATTCTAAATCGACCCTCTGTCTCTCTTTGTTTCTTTGTTCATTGTGGTTGGAAAGCCTTTGTAAGTACTTGAAACTCCTCAATGCTTAGCGATTCTGCTCGCCGCCCATCTGAGATCCCTGCGCCCTGCATACGTTCAATAACTTCTTCTTTTTTTAATCCTAAGCCACCCGTCAGTGAATTTCCTAAAGTTTTCCTCCGTTGGCTGAAAGCTGCTTTGACTACCCGAAAGAAGTCTTTTTTATTCGCGTCAAACCCCGGATAAGGACGGAGGTCTAATCGAATCACTGCAGAAGTAACTTTTGGCGCCGGCCAAAATGCGCTAGGCAAAACATCCGTCACTTTTGTAACTTGGGCAGAAATCTGCACCGCGATAGACAAAATACCGTAGGTCTTACTCCCTGGCGGCGCGGCAATCCGATCAGCCACTTCTTTTTGTACCATGATCGTCATCCCACTTAATCGATCTGCTTGATCAAGAAAGTGCATAATCAGTGGACTTGTAATATAGTAGGGTAGATTTCCTATTAAGTATCCTTTTTTGTCTCCCCATAGCTCAAATAGATCCAACTTTAAGGCATCTTGATTGACGATTTCTATAGGCAGACCCTTAAGCTCTTTGTTTAAAATTCCGATTTTGTGTTTATCCAACTCTACTGCCCACATCTTTTGTACCCTCTGGGCAAGAACCCGGGTTAATACACCTAGACCCGGCCCGATTTCCACAAGTGGAACATCCGAGCTTAACGTACTGGCTGAAACAATGCTATTAATTACCTCGTCACTCATTAAAAAAACTTGGCCCATCGACTTATGGGCGCGTGCCCCACTTTTTATGAGACGTTGTGTATATTCAGCTGCGTTCTCCATTCCGAACCTCCTCTATCGCTTGAAGAAAGGACTCGCGAGATATTCCAAAACGGTTTAAGCGATGTAGGAACTGTTTGGCATTTGTATCTCCTATTCCCAGCTTGCGCCCAAGTGCTACCCTATATTCACTCGCTCGCCTTGACCCCGCTAGGCCAACTAAAAACAAATCCTCTATCGTAAAATTCTTAAATATTATCTCCTGCTCTTGCTGAATATGTGCAAAAGCACGGCGGATTTCGTGTGGTTCTGCATTTTCTACTCCAATATCCCCCTGTTTTGTAGCTACTTTCCTCGTAAGGTAAGTATGTTTAGCCATGGGAACATACGTCCTGATACGATTGCGAATCTGCTCACCTACTGTATCCGGGTCCGTAAAAACAATAACCCCTTGACGGTTTGCCATTTCTAAAATGTAGTCTAACTTTTTCTTTGTTAGCCCGTAACCCTCTGTCCAAATTATGTCAACTTCTCCAAGAGCTTGTCGTACCGCATGTGCGTCGTTTTTTCCTTCGACAACAATAAGTTCCTTTATCATTCAATAGCTTCCTCCATTTCCACCTCTTATATCTTAACTGAGAATGTTCAAAGACTCAAATTTTATTTAGTAGCACAATACATCGTACACAATCGTAGAATTTGTACGATATAGGTACTTATACGATGCATTATGCCCTATGCTTGAAATCGTATGAAAACAGGCAGGGGCACGATGTTTATCGTGCCCCTGCGGGAAAATCGTATGAACTAGATGAGGGCACGATGCATCGTGCACCCACTGTAACGTTATTTCTTCTTTTCTCTTGTTTCTTTATTTGTTCCGTAAGTCTTTATGAGCTGATCCCATATTTTGGGATCCTCCATTCCTAATCGCCAAATGGCAACACCATGCAACTTGTGTTGGAGAGCGCTATCCATTTTCGCCCTCAAACTAGGGATGTTCTCAAAATAGACTTCGTGTCGTACCCCATTTGCTGTATATATAAATTGTGGCACTTTTGCACTGGGATCAACGAGAATATCCACCCCATTTTTTTTGGCTCGCTCAACTGTTTGAACATAAGATAGGTAGTCTGGCAGGGTTGGTTTGTTACTTCCCCAGTCAAAGGAATAAACAGGGAGCCCCATCACAATCTTCTCTTTAGGTATTTTACCCACTGCAAATTTGATAACACGCTCTACCCATCCTGCCGAGGCAATGGGTCCTTGGGTTGTCCCAAGTCCATGCTCATCATATGTCATAAGAATGATTTGGTCAGCAGCTTTTCCAATCGCTGCATAATCATATGCCCCTGACCACAGATCAGAAGGATAGTCCACAAATTTAGCGGGGATTGAAATGTTCAAGACTTTGTCTTTTGCTTTTAACGCTTTACCCAGCTCAGCAACTAAGGTAGAAAAGTTTTTTCGATCTCCAGGAGGCGTCTTTTCGACGTCCAGCGAAATGCCATCCCAACCATCTTTTGTCGTTAGATTGACCATATTTTTTACTAAATTAGCCCTAATGGCAGGGTTAGATAAAACGCGATGAGCTAAATTCGCATCAAAACCAACCGTCCCGGTTAGATTCATGTTATGAACCAAGGCATATGCCTTAGATCCATTTTTTTGAGCCGCTTCTTTAATCTTCAGATCAACTTTACCAGTTGGAACAATTTTGCCTGTTGCATCAAAGGAATACCAGAAAAACGCAACTTCATCGAGTAATTTACCATTTTTAAGCATTGTTTCCTTCGAGCCAGGTACTTGCCCTTCCTGGTCTGTGTAAAATCCCATGACCACTCGTTTCTCTGTCCCTAATACGGAATCTCGGGTTGCACCAGCCTCAGCTTGCGGCGGTTGTGTGTTTTGCGTGGTCTGCTGCTGGTCTTTGGTTGGAGAAGCAGGCGGAACATTTTTACAGCCTGTCAAGGCGAGTCCCAAAATCAGGACACTGCTCATCATAAAAGTCAGAAACCGTTTCATTCTACGCTTCAACTCCTTAATCTAGATTCGGTGACTGATTTTATTTTCCCCGCTTCATAGGACGTTATGTATTAAAAC
>DATMYU010000266.1:0-6686 GCA_035560775.1 Desulfosporosinus sp. | reverse complement strand
GAAATTCAATCGTGATAGCTACAGTTCTTGCAACAACACTTTTATCAGCATCTTCAGTTTTTGCTAGCACGCCAGTAAAAGCTTCAACGTCTTGCCAAACACAATCAGCAGTAAATGGTTGGAGTGCCGGGAGTCCCCTCTACGTACAACTTAAAGCAGCATTCGATGGTTTAGTAAAAAACGGTACGATTACCCAGGCTCAAGAAGATGCCCTTGTAGCAGAATATATACCAGCGACAAAATAAAATATTAGGACTGTTATGTGAAAAATGAGCAGGTGGTCGGTTCAATTCCGACCATCTGCTCCATTGAATTAAAGACCTCGCAAGTGATCGCGGGGTCTTTAACTTTTGACTCATGGAGCTAAGGGATAGTGGGATTTGTTTTTAGTAAATAGGTGTCGCACAGTTATAGGACCTGAAATGTTTGGGCTCAGGAGGGGGGAAGTATTGGGGTTAGAACTGGTCAAATTATACTATTGAATAGATAATTTGCGTGTAGCAAATTGCGAAAATTCATCACACCACCTAACGAGGTGGAAGAATTCTTTCACACGAAGGTTAAAGGGCTTTATTAACAAGTTGAGAGAAATCAGAGGAATATCGGCAGTGTTAAGCGAGAGGAGCTTGTCAAAAGGACTTGTCACCGATATGTTAACGCATGGCCCAATTACTCCCTTAACGTAATTTTTAGAGATTTATGATCAGTTTTGAGCACTATCCTCATAAATCTCTAAAAATTACGTTAAGCACTATAGAGCCGCATGATGGAATTAATATCCAGCATGCGGCTTATTTTTACACGTATGTCGTCTGAATACACATATGAGCCCCCTCGCTTATCAAGCAAATTATTTGTTATTACCAGTTTGTACCATATGTCCATCATTTGCATAATATGTATTATATTTCAACAAATTTTAGGAGGCAAAATGAATGAGATGTATTGATGATTGTAATTGCACACCCCGATGCAAACCCCAAGCCAGAGGTCGCGCACAACTCTTAGTATTTGCTGCAGCTAGTCTAACAGAAGTATTGTCTACAGCAATAGCACCAGCGTATGCTGCAGTAGCACCTAATGTAACGCTAAGATTTAATTTTGCAGCTTCAGGCATACTCCGACAACAAATAGAACAGGGTGCTCCTGCAGATATATTTTTTCCCGCATCAGTAGGACAGATGGATATCCTCCAAGCAGAGAATTTAATAGTTAATGATAGCCGATTTGATATAGTTGGCAATACTTTAGTGGTTATTCAGCAACCAGGAACAACCGGGTTTAATAACATGCAAGATCTGCTTAACGCTGAGTCTATCGCTATTGGTAACCCCGCGTTTGTACCGGCCGGAGTATATGCTATAGAATCAATGATCTTTTTTGGACTTTTTGATCAATTACAACCTAAGCTTATATTCGCTGATAGTGTGCTAGGGGTTGTAGATCTAGTAACATCAAATCAGGCGCAAGTAGGATTTGTCTATAATAATGATGCGCTTGAGAACCAGACAGCAGTTGAAGTTGCATTCGTAGTACCTGAAGAAAGCCATGCTCCAATTATTTATCCTGCAGCAGTAATCAGAAGTTCTCCGTTCCGTCTAGCCTCAGAGAATTTTATTAACTTTTTAAGAACTGAAGAAGCTCAACAGTATTTTAGAGAAAACGGGTTCAAACAAATTGTATTCCCAAAAGACTGTTGTCATTGATGAAGAGCCATTTGTGCCCTTCTTCTGAATTTTTTCAAGTCCTATAATTACTAAAACCAAAAACTAATAACTTAACATTCAAAGAGCACCCTTTGTCTTGGGGTGCTCTTTGAATGTTAAGCGTGTTTGCTTATTGCATTATTTAGATATTGCAATAAAGTATCTAAATTAATCCCACGAGCTTGAGCAACCTGCTCAAGGTTATTTCGTTATATAAATAGAAATCCCTTGCTTCAATGATGTATTTTGGCCCAATTACTTCGCTTTAGCATAACTTTTACGGTTAAATGAGATAACAGCGGCTACGAAGGCGATAACCATCGCCACTAACATAACAGCACGGTATGCGGACATGAACATATTTATTTGATCTGGCTTAGGCATGGTGGTACCGCCCAGGGCCTCAAATAATGCGACGGACCAGGCAATACCGGTGACCATACCTAAGTTCCTAACCAAACTATTAATTCCCCCGGCAATACCCAATTTTTGGGGATTAACTGAACTCATGACACTGCTATTGTTGGGTGATTGAAACATCCCGGATCCCAAACCCATAAGCATTGATCCGGGAAGTATATGATAGAAACTAGCCGTGGCTGTAAGGGTGGAAAAATAGAACAAGCCGATTCCAGTAATAACTAAACCACTTGTGGTTAGAATCATGGGGCCAAATTTATCGGAGGCCTGACCGCTAATCGGAGCTGCTACGGCCATCACGACAGGGAAGACCATTAAAATCAGACCGACCTGAGCGGGTTGGTAATTAAGAACCCCTTGCAAATAAAATGGTAAGATCATGGTGTTGGCGAACATTGCTACAAAGGATAATCCTCCTGAAAGATTACCAATTAGGAAAGGACGATTGCGAAATAGGGACAGATCAATCATGGGATGTTTGACATGGCGTTCAGTTAGAACGAACAAGACCAGTGATGTCATTCCTAACACCAGGCTCAAGAGTACCGGAAAGCTTGACCAACCCCAGTCCTCACCATTAGTAATTCCCAAGAGCACTAAGATCATCCCGAAGGTAAACGTTAGGGCTCCAATAAGATCAAAACTTTCTTTTTCTTTACTTGGAACATCCATGGGCAGAATCAAAAGTACCGCCGCAAAACCAATAAATCCAATGGGAACATTGATGTAAAAAATAGAACGCCAGCCAGCTAAACCAATCAGTAAACCGCCTAGTGCTGGGCCGGTAAGAGAACCAAGGGCAACGACAGTTCCGGATAGGCCCAAGGCTTTACCCCGTTCCTGAGGTGGAAAGATTGAAGTGATAATAGCAGGACTGTTTGACATTAACATAGCGGCACCAACTGCTTGAAACACCCGAGTTCCCACTAAAAACCAAATGTTTTGGGCCAAGCCACAGAGGGCAGAGCCAAGAATAAAGACTAAAAAGCCAAGTGCAAAGACCTTTTTGCGCCCAACTAAGTCGGCAAGGCGACCAAAGACTGGCAATAAACTGGTAATGGTTAAAAGATAGGCCGTCACCACCCATTGTAAGGTGGAAAGATTTGAATTTAGTTGGCCGGAAATTGTGGGTAGTGCTACATTTACAATACTGCTATCTAATGTCGCCATAAAGGTACCTACCGCAACCGTAGCTAAGACATACCAACGGTAATTCGGTGAATTCTTGATAGTGTCAAACATTGTTCTCCTCCCCTAAGCCAAATTGTCAATAATTCTGTTAAAATAAGTGCTTGCTTTGGCACCCGTAAAACCCCATAACAGTATAGCTTTACCGTTACGGGGTTTCCTTGCACTAGTCTATATGTAGAACCTATTGAACTTTCCTATTACTGGGTTTCGTTTTTTTGAGAAGGCTTACTAATCTCAATTAACTTAACGATCCCCCAAGCGACGACGGCATAAACGATCATCGCAATAATGGTTGTTGGTTCTAAAACTGATTGGGTCTCAATCCCTTTCGTTACAGCTGATCTGAAAATACCGGAAAAGGGGGATAAGAACGCTTGTGATACTGAATAAATGAACGATACGAAGGGACTTTCGGGATTAGCCCCTAGGAGCTTGAAAACAAGGCGAAAGGCAAATAATACTTCTAAAACGCCTAGAATATAATAGACTATTTTTCTAGCTTTACGGTTACCTTGACCAGTTCTTCTAACGCCATCTTGGTGTATTAGTCGGTTCTCTGGTTTGAGTTCATCCATGGTAGGACCTCCCTATAAAGTTGCTGGCTATTATCTTTCCACAGTTTATTACCAACTATAACACATCTACGTTTGATCTGGAAATATCATGCACATTTATATTGCTGAAGTACGTAAATGAAGAAGTCCCGAACGCTATCACTATCAGCATTGTTCGGGACTTCTTTAATCACTGGCACTCTTTGGCTTGATTCAAATCGATTAAGTTAGCGACCGCTTAAATCATAAGGAGTTTCCTGATAGACGTAATAATTCAGCCAGTTTTGAAAGAGTAAGTTGGTATGGGAACGCCATCTGTGGATCGGCGTTTGAGTCGGATCATCGTTAGGAAAATACTCTTTTGGGACAGCAATGGGAAGCCCTTTGGCGATGTCCCTGTCGTATTCTTCTTTTAAGGTTAAAGTATCGTACTCCGAGTGCCCGGTTACGAATACTTGTCGTCCACTTTTAGACACCACAATGTAAATACCGGCTTCATCAGACTCGGATAGAATCTCCAATTCAGGGCACTTTTCAATGTCACTGCGCCTGATTTCCGTATGACGTGAGTGAGGAACGGAGAACTCATCGTCGAAACCACGTAGGAGCTGCATACCGTTGATGCCGCGCTTATTTACATCGTGCTTAAAGACACCAAACATTTTCTCAGCGAGAGGGTATTTAGGAACGCCATAATGGTGATATAGACCGGCTTGGGCTCCCCAGCAGATGTGAAGTGTAGAGGTCACGTGGGTTTTCGTCCAGTCCATGATCGCTTGAATTTCTTTCCAGTAGGTAACTTCTTCAAATTCTAATTGCTCTATGGGGGCCCCGGTAATAATCATGCCATCAAACTTTTGTCCTTTAATATCACTGAAACTCTTATAAAAGGCATCCATGTGTTCCTGAGCGGTATTTTTAGAAGTATGGCTTTCAATCTGCAAGAGAGCAATGTCGACTTGTAAGGGAGAATTTCCGAGCAGTCTTAAGAGCTGTGTTTCTGTTGTTTCCTTGCGTGGCATTAAATTAAGTATAGCAATCTTCAAAGGGCGTATATCTTGGTGAAAGGCACGTTCTTCGCTCATCACAAAGATATTTTCTCGACTGAGTATTTCCATAGCCGGTAAATGTTCGGGTATCTTAATTGGCATATTGGCCCCCCTATCTAACAAATATTTACTCGATGCCTATCTGTCACTAGGTCGATCTCAGTAGGGCGCGATGCAGCGTGCCCATTTCCAGCGTGCCCCATTTCCCTCGTACCCCTAGGCGACCGCTCTTGCTAGCCTTAGCAAACTTAGCGTTGACTTGCCAGAAGTGCTTGATCTAAATCATACAGAAGATCGTCGATAGTTTCTAATCCAATGGAGAGGCGGATCATATCCGGTGTTATGCCAGCAGCACGCTGTAATTCCTCATTGAGCTGTTGATGAGTTGTGCTGGAAGGATGAATGACCAGAGATTTGGCATCCCCGACGTTCGCCAAATGTGAAAATAGTTTAAGGCTATTGATGAACTTCTTCCCTTCGTTAAGGCCGCCTTTGACACCGAAGGTAAAGATTGATCCAGCCCCTTTGGGTAAGTATTTTTTAGCGAGGGCATGATAAGAGCTTTTTTCCAGCCCTGGATGGTTAACCCAAGTGACTAATTCATGTTGGTCGAGAAATTCGGCAACTTTTTGAGCGTTTTCGACATGGCGCTCCATGCGTAAAGGGAGTGTCTCTAAGCCTTGCAAAAATAAAAAAGCATTAAAAGGGGAAATCGCTGATCCGGTGTCGCGTAAAAGAGAGACCCTAGCTTTGGTGATATAGGCAGCATTACCACAGGCTTCTGTATAAACGATGCCGTGGTAGCTGGGATCCGGTTGGCTGAGTCCCGGAAATTTACCGTTATTCCAGTTGAACTTCCCAGAGTCGACAATGACGCCACCAATTGACGTCCCGTGTCCGCCAATGAATTTGGTAGCAGAATGGACGACGATGTCTGCTCCGTACTCAATAGGCCGACATAAATATGGCGATGCAAAGGTATTGTCAATGATTAGGGGAAGGCCGTTTTCGTGAGCAATGTTGGCGATCGCTTCCAGATCGGCAACATTAATTTGCGGATTTCCGATGGTCTCAGTATATAAGGCTTTTGTTCTAGGTGTAATTTTTAGACGGAATTCTTCCGGTTTGTCGACATCGACAAAGTGGACTTTAATACCAAGTTTAGCAAATGTATACGCGAACAACGTATAAGTACCACCATAAAGGGAACTCGAGGCCACAATTTCATCCCCAGCTTGAGCAATGTTTAAAATAGCATAAGTAATAGCTGCTTGCCCTGACGCAGTAGCGAGTGCACCTACGCCTCCTTCAAGGAGGGCGATACGTTGTTCAAAAACGTTTTGAGTGGGATTCATGATCCGGGTGTAAATATTGCCGGGCTCTTTGAGGGCAAATAGGTTAGCTGCATGATCGGTGTCGTTAAATACAAAAGAGGATGTCTGGTAGATTGGAACGGCGCGTGAATTAGTCTCGGAATCAGGGTGTTGCCCTCCGTGCAAGGAAATGGTTTCAAAACCTAGTTGGCGTTCTTCAGTCATGATAATTCCTCCTCTAAATGATTTTTTAATAAACAAAAAACGACGGCTTCAAGAGAAGCGGTCGTTATGTTATTTTAACACGCTACTCTCATCTCTCAGAACACAACGTTCTGTTGGATTTAGCACCTCATAGCTTACGCTATCGGTTGCCGGGCGTCATTGGGCCAGTCCCTCCGCCACTCTTGATAAGAGAAAATAAATTATTCGATTATTATGATTATATTATAC
>DATMYU010000265.1:0-4605 GCA_035560775.1 Desulfosporosinus sp. | reverse complement strand
ATTTAATTATGTTAATCATACAGCAGAGTACCAACTGAATTATATGAGGGGGATTTCATAATGTTTAATAAAATTACTCCAGCCATTCGGCGATTCAAACGGACGAAAAAAAAAGTGACGATGATAGTCATTTTACTTATTCTCACCGTTTCTGCAACTGGAGTTGTAGCATTCCTGGGAAAGAAGGAAAAAGCAGTTGCCGTAGCTGCTCCACATGAAGTCTCGGTCAAAGTGAGTGTGGCTAAGAATACCCTAAAGAACGCAACTGTATCCTATAAAGCTACCTTAGTTGCCTCTCAAGAGGGAATTGTAAGTGGCAAAGTTGACGGTAAGGTCGTTCAGGTCATGTTTGAAAATGGCAAGTATGTATCCCAAGGAGACCCGCTAATCAAATTGGATGATCAGGCCATTAAAAACAATATAGCTTCTTCTCAAGCCAAGCTGAAAGCTTCAGAAAGTCAGGTGGCGGCCGCAGAAAGTCAGGCGAATTCCGCAGAAAGCCAGGTGAAATCCGCTGAAAGTCAATTGGTTTCTTCCCAAACTGTTGTACAGAAAATGCAGCTAAATGTCGACGATGCTCTGCGTACCTACGATAGAACGAAGACACTTTTTGACGCTGGAGCCGCTACCTTGGTTGAATTGGAAAGTGCAGAAACAGCGCTCAACAATGCAAAAAGTGATCTCGTTTCTGCAAACGCCACTGTGGAGTCATCAAAGGCCAGTATCGAAATAGCAAAAACCAGCATTGGAACTGCCCAAGCCAATATTCAAACAGCGCAAGCTGATGTGACCTCAGTACAGGTTGATTTAAAAAATCTCACGGATTCTCTGGCGGATACGACTATCATTGCGCCCATAACTGGGATTTTAGATGAGAAAAGTGTTAGTGTGGGACAATTTGCCAACGTAGGAGTTGCCTTGGGGAAAGTTAAAACTATCTCACCGATCTATGCCGCAATAGAGGTGGATCAAAACGCTATAAGCTCTTTGAAAGTAGGACAGAGTGCCAAAGTAAACGTTGGAGACAATGATGCCCAAAGCTATGACGGAATTATAAAAAGCATTGAAGCAGCTGCGGATACGACATCAAGAGTTTTCAAATGCAACGTAGAGGTTGCGAATCCGGATCAAGCACTGAAACCAGGTATTTATGCCAACGTGGATATTGTTGGTGATCAGACGTCAGAAGTGATTGCAGTGACAACGGATGCCTTGAGTGGAAATCCAGGAAATTATACAGTGTTTGTGAATGATAAAGGGGTTGCCCGTAAACGCATTGTCAGTATTGGGCAAATTACAAAAGGCTTAGTGGAGATCAAAGACGGCGTAAAAAATGGGGACAGCGTGATCATTACCAATGTGAATACACTGCAGGATGGCGATGCGGTTTCAGTGGTAACGGAATAGGAGGACAAGATTTATGTTTTTAACAGATATCAGTCTGAAAAGGCCTGTATTTGCCACGGTAGTCATTATCGCTATGCTGGCAGTGGGTGTTTTAAGTTATAGAGGACTACCCATTAATGAAAATCCTAAGATCGATATTCCTTTAATAGGTGTTTCCATGTCCTTACAGGGAACTTCAGCAGAGCAGCTTGAATCGAAAGTGACAAAAAAAGTTGAGGAAGCAGTCGGACAAATTTCGGGAGTGAAACACATTTCCTCCACTATTACGAAAGGGGTCTCCCAGACCGTGATTGAGTTTAGTTCTGGAACGCAAGTCAATGCGGCAGCGCAAGAAATTAAAGATAAAATAAGCAGCATACGGGGCACTTTACCACAGGATATGGATGAACCCATTATTCAAAAATTCGATTTTGCTGCAACACCCATTCTATCCTTCGTGGTTACCAGCCCTCTTGCCAATAAGGATCTATCCCAAATAGTCGAAGATGAGATCATCAAGAAACTTAATACGGTTAAGGGCGTTGGATCGGTTACCACCTATGGTGCGCAAGTTCGAGAAATACATATCAAACTCGATAAAGAAAAAATGGCCTCTCTTAATGTGACCACTGCGGAAATCACGCAGAGCCTGCAAAGTGATAACATAGATATGTCAAGTGGTCAAGTTTCCAACGGTGATAAAGAAGTTTCCATCAGAACGAATGGTAAGGTCAAAGAAGTCGAAGATTTCTTGAATGTTTTAGTCGCCAATCGTCAAGGGACTGAACTAAGAATTAAGGATATTGCCCAAGTGGAAGACACTATTAAGGATCGGGACAGCTTATCTTATTACAAGGGTGCAGAAACGATTGGTATTGATATTGTCAAACAATCCGGAGAAAATACCACCCAAGTAGTAGATGATCTTAAAGAGGAAATTGCTGCCCTGCAAACGTCACTGCCTAAGGATGTGAAACTGGATATTGTCAATGACGATTCACAGGTCATACGGGCGTCCGTGATTGAAGTTCAGAAAACCATGCTGGAAGGGTGTATCCTAGCAGTTCTCGTTGTTTTCCTCTTCCTGCGGAGTGGGGGAAGTACAGCCATCAGTGCACTCTCGCTGCCGATATCGATTATTTCAACCTTTGGAGCTATGTACTTGATGAAATTTTCACTCAACACCATGTCTTTAATGGGCCTCTCCTTAGCGGTTGGATTGCTGATTGATGATGCAATTGTCGTCATTGAAAACATCGTACGTCACTTAAATATGGGCGAATCTCCGCTTCAAGCAGCGAAAGCTGGTACGAGTGAGATCGGACTGGCCGTGACGGCTACAACCTTAACCATCGTTGCTGTCTTTCTCCCCATTACCATGGTGGATGGAATCATCGGAGCTTTCTTTAAGGAATTTGGTTTAACCGTTGCGTTTAGTGCCTTGATTTCATTATTTGTCTCCTTTACGTTAGTGCCATTGCTAGCATCCAAATATGTAAAAAATGAGAACGATGAATTGGATAAAAAGCACGGTCCCCTGGGAAAATTTTTAGTATGGTTCAATCACTTGTTTGTTAAACTTGCCCGAGTCTATACAAGGTAAAACAATCGCCATTGCCCTGGCGCTGTTCTTCAGCAGTTTACTTCTTCTGAACAGTGTTGGAACTAGTTTTCTAGAGGTCGCCGACACCGGAAAGATCACCGTTGGAGCGGAGACCGATGGAGGGACAACCCTGGAGAGCGCTGCAGCGACTACTAAAAAAATGGAAAGCGTTCTTAACAAGTATCCTGGAGTGGAATTCCTGTACTCCACCGTTACAGCCAACAACATCAGCATTATTGTGCAACTCCCAGAGAAGAATGCCAGGACAGAACTCTTAAGTGAAACCGTCAATAAAATGCGCCAAGATTTACAGCGGATCCCTGGGATTAGCGTTTCTATGACGACTGGTTCCGGTATGCTGGCGGGAAAGGCTGTTGCCTACCATTTTACCGGCAATGATTTTGATCAACTTTTAGACTATTCGCTGCAAGCGGAGAAAGTCTTGAAGAAAGTTCCGGGGGCTGTTGACGTAAGTATGAGCTATAAGACCGGAAAAGCAGAAGCAAACCTTGAAGTGGATCGTGATCGGGCTGCTGATCTAGGTGTGAGTCCAGTGATGGTTGCCAGCACCTTGGGAACCCTATTCAATGGTTCTCTCGACACCTATTATGAAACAGATAAGGATCGTTATGACGTTAAAGTATTGCTCCAAGATGATCAGAGAAAGGACTTTGACAGTTTGAAAGGGATTTATGTGCCCAGTTCAAATGGTATGGTCCCCCTAGATCAGGTCACAAAGCAAGTTTTTGCCACGGGTTCTACTGAAATTAACAGGTATGATAAAGCTCGAGAAATTCAAATTACAGCAAATATCTATGGGGTTTCAGCAGGTGAGTTTGCTACTCAGTTTTCAACTGCCCTGGAAAAGGAGACGAAGATGCCGGCCGGAGTGAGCCAAGCTAGCGGCGGAGATGAGGAGATGATGGCAGAAGCTATGCCTGGCTTAATAAACGCACTTCTAATGGGAGTTCTGCTCATCTACTTGATCCTTGCCGCTCAGTTCGAAAGTTTTATAGATCCCTTGGCGATTATATTCTCTTTGCCCTTCGGTATCATTGGAGCACTGGTGGCCTTGTTTCTGACAGGCAGCAATTTAAGCATGATGGCGATGATTGGCATCATCATGTTAATGGGACTGGTCACCAAAAACGCGATTTTGTTAGTTGATTTTGCCAAGCAAAAGCGGGCTGAGGGAGAAGAGAGAGGTGCCGCCCTGCTCCTGGCAGCTTCTACGCGACTTAGACCGATCCTGATGACGACGATAGCGATGATTTTTGGTATGCTTCCTTCAGCACTCGCTACAGGAATAGGATCTGAGGGACGCTCCCCGATGGCAATTACCATTATTGGCGGGTTGATTACCTCAACCTTCTTAACGCTCATCGTTGTACCTGTCATCTATACACTGTTGGACGACGCCAAAGGATTGTTTCACAGGAAACCGCTTTCTGTTGCAGGGCAAAAATCGATTAAAGGCTAATAAAGGGTTTCAGGCACGGTTGTCCCTTTTACAGCGGGTCTGTTCCACGAAGGTTCGATATAATTTACAAAAAAGCCTTTCATGAAGGGCTTTTTTGTAAGTTGCTCCATATATGGGGGTGTAGATTGTATTTAAC
>DATMYU010000264.1:0-6803 GCA_035560775.1 Desulfosporosinus sp. | reverse complement strand
GATTAATGATTATTTCTCTTGGGAAACTGATTTAGTAGGTGAAATTCAACATTTGAATTTTGTGGTATAATTAGGCCGATTCAGCTATCTGCTGGCGACAAGCAAAAGTCGTTATAACAACAAACGGGCAAAATGTCTATGGCAGATGGTAACAGTCTCTCAGCCTAGACAGCTATATGCTCTGGTTTTGGAGGGCTAATGGTGTGGCTTAAACTTGGGGTCATACTCAAGTGTCAGGAACGGGCTTTTGTTTTAATCATCCAAGAATCCCCTAGTTTCAGAGCTAGGAGTGTCAATATGGTGAATGTCTAGACTACATATTACCAAGACAATTAATATCAAAGGTCAATGAGAGGGGAAATTTAGAGTAAATAATGGCTAGTATAGAAACAGGGGTTACTAAGGGTTGGGCAAGGGGTAGTCTGTGGGACATGACAGGACAGGCACAGGTCATTACGCTCATTGGAGCTGGTGGCAAGACAACCTGCCTGCGATCAATCACTCAAGAAATCGATTCCGCCGGACTACGGGTCATTGCCACGACCACGACAAAAGTTTTTCCGGCGGAGAACATTGAGGCCTGGAAGAGCCCCTGTTGCCCACCGCTTAAAGAACAAAGAGGGGCATGCTTTTGGTATGCCCAAACGGAAGAAAAAAACGGAAAGTGGGTTGGCCCCTCGCTGAATGTGGTGGATGAAGCCATTGCCGGAGATTTCCTCTCGAAACGTTATTGGGTGATTGAAGGAGACGGGGCTCGGGGGCGTAAGTTAAAGTGCTGGGCGCCCCATGAACCTCAAATTCCTATGCGTTCAGACTGTGTCGTTTTAGTGTTGGATGGTGATTTATGGGGGAGAATCCTCCAGGCGGATCAGGTACACCGCCCAGAATGTTGCCCAGAGTTGCTTGGTCACGTTTGGAAAGCGGAGAGAGCTTGGCCTTATTTCTTGAGGTCCCCTGTTTTTGCTCTCCAATATCAACAAATGTCTTGGGTTATCCTCCTGAACTATCGCGGAGAAAATATAGAGAATGAGGATTTGGTGCAGCCATTAAAGTCTTTACGAGACCTTAGATATAGGTGGGTGGAAATTCAGCAGATATCCATTGACCCGAAAAACAGGCCAAGGCATTTGCGTATAGCGGCTGGGGATGCCAAGGAGGGAAAATTACAGTGGTGCGATTTGTGGTAATGGCAGCGGGTCTAGCGACCAGAATGGGGCAGGATAAGCTCGTGATGCCTTGGAAAGACTCCACCGTTCTCGGGTATGTTTTACAGACTCTCATTGAGGCGATTGAAGTTCAGGAGGCTTTGACTGAAATTTGCGTTGTTGCGAGACACCCTATTGAATCTTATGCTACAAAAGAAAGCAGAGATAAGTTTATGGCGTGCGGTGGGATTTGGCTCCGAGCGCCAAGCCCTAAACCTCTGGCTGAGACAATCCGCGTAGGTTTACAAGACTTAAGCAGTGAGGTACAGATGATCGGATTTTTACCTGGTGACCAGGTGGGGGTTACGGCACAGGGGTTGGCATCTTGCCTGCGTCAGGTACAGCGGATTCTTCCGGATTTTCTCGTGCCGATTGCTGGGGATATGACCGGTTCACCCGTATTTTTTCACCGGCGTTATGTTCCCGAACTTATGACGCTCCAAGGGGAACAAGGTGGCAGGGAAGTCTTAAATCGCTACCCAGAACTCTGGAGCAAGTATCGAGTTGAGGAAAGCTTATTTCAAGATGTTGATACACCGGAGCAATACCAGGCCTTACTTAGCCAGAACATTTAGGAATTAGTTTGAAGGATAATTAGGTTGCAAAAACATTGAGTGGGGTTAATAGTTTTAACATTTGGATGATACGGTAAGGAGAAACTAAGAGGATGAATTACAATTTCGTCCTAGTCGTCGCTGGGCGGCGGTATAATCCTCAATCCTTATGGGGATTTAGCCTTATTTGTATAATAAAGAAATTAGACTGAAAATGGAGGTTGATATTTTGAAAAAAGTTACGCAACTTAAACGGGAAGGTTTTTCGAGTAGCATTGGTGTTATTGCTGCTGTACTTGGTTCTGCAGTTGGACTGGGTAACATCTGGAAATTTCCATACGTCACAGGCGCTAATGGAGGAGCGGCCTTTATCCTAGTGTATTTACTTTGCCTTGCTTTGGTGGGCTTGCCGGTTATGTTATCTGAGCATTTGATCGGCCGTCATACAAAAGCAAATGCGGTGGGCGCGTTCAAAGCATTGCAACCCAGACGTCCTTGGTTTTTAGTCGGTGGGGCTGGTGTATTAAGCGCCTTTCTTATTATGGCCTATTACACTACGGTCGCAGGTTGGGTTTATGCATATGTCTTTAAAGCCGCTGGTGGTGCACTTCTTTCGGCAAAACCTGAAGATACGTCCCTTGTTTTTAACACACTCGTGTCTGGAGTGAGTGAACCCTTGTTTTGGCAGATATTTGTTTTACTCGTGACAGGGGCCATTATTATGGCGGGTGTAACCAAGGGAATTGAACGAGTTACAAAAGTGCTGATGCCTCTTCTCTTTATACTCCTTTTAATTATTGATATTCGAGCTTTGACGCTTCCAGGTGCTGGAGAGGGTCTATCGTTTTTGTTCAAACCGGACTTTTCTAAAATAACGGTCGGTGTAATCTTAGCTGCGCTAGGTTTGGCATTTTTCAAGCTTAGTGTAGGCATGGGTGCAATGATTACCTATGGTAGTTATGTCGACAAAAACGAGAATTTGCCCAAAATGGCTATTAAAGTTGCTCTCGCTGATACGTTGGTTTCGCTAATGGCGGGTGTTGCCATTTTTCCGGCGGTGTTTGCCTTTGGTTTTAAACCAGATGCAGGGGCTAAGCTACTGTTCATTATTATCCCGGCTGTCTTTAATTCCATGCCCTTTGGCAGATTTTTTATGGCCTTATTTTTTTTACTTACCGCAGTTGCTGCAACCGGGGCAATGCTATCCTTGCTGGAAGTCATAATTGCTTATTTAACAGAGCAGTTTCAATGGACGAGACGGAAGGCGACCTTGCTCACGATCTTAGCGATTGGTTCACTTGGGTCCACAGCCACACTTTCTAATAGTATTTTCGCCAAGGTTACTGTATTTGGCAAGACGTTTTTTGATTTCTATGATTTTACAACGACCAATATTTTGTTGCCTGTAGGTGGCATCTTTATAGCGCTCTTTGTAGGCTGGCAGTGGGGATATGCCAATGTAAAGCGTGAAATGTCCAATGAAGGACAGTTGAAGAATGATGCTTTGGTGCACGTTTTTATGTTATTTGTGAGATTTATTGTTCCGATCGCAATTACCCTTGTGCTTTTGGCGGGTCTAGGTCTAGATAAACCGATTTTTGCTTTCTTCTCTAAGCTATTATTTTAAAAGTAAGAAGCAGGTAGTAGGACTAAAGGGAAATTTTTAGGATACCCTCATTTAAAAAAGGTTATTTGGTATATTTTGACGAAGTAAACTGTTATTAATAAATATTAATAAATTGACATTAAATTTGAATAGGGTGAGAATTCATGCGTTTGGTGAACACGCGTTATGTAGAGGAAGGATCCATATTAGCACGTCAGGTGATTAATCCTGCAGGAAAGGTTTTATTACAGGCAGGTGTTCGAGTAACGGCTTCCTATCTTTCGCGGTTACAGAGCATGGGGTATGATGTTTTGTTTATTCAGGATGACCGACTAGAGGACGTAGAACTCCACATCGCGATTAGTGCCAGAACCCGTGAAGTCGCGTATAAGACTATTGAAAACGTCAGTAAGTATATTGAAAGTAATTCGGAAAATTGTCTGCAAGTGGATAATATACGTATGACCATTCAAGAAATGATTAATGACCTTTTATATAGTTCTGACGTTCTGGGTAACTTGACTGAAATCCAGGGATTTGATGACTATACTTTTCACCATTCCGTCAATACAACGATTATAGCGTTGATATTAGGTATTGCCTCAGGATATTCCGAACAGAAGTTGATTGAACTTGGTATGGGCGTCCTCATGCATGATATAGGAAAAATCAAAATACCAGAGGGAATTCTTAATAAGAAGACGCCGCTGACAGAAGAAGAATTTAGGGAGATTAAGCGACATGCGACATATGGGTTTGATATACTGCGCAAGAACAATGATCTTAGCTTGCTTTCCTCCCATGTTGCCTTTCAACACCATGAAAAATGGGACGGGACCGGTTATCCAAGAGGATTAAAAGGGAGCGAAATCCATGAGTACGGGAAACTAGCCGCGGTTGCTGATGTGTATGAAGCCCTGACAAGTAAACGAGTTTACCGTAGCGCCATCGACCCTAATGCGGCCTATGAATATATTATCGCTCAATCTAATACGCATTTTGATCCCCGGGTTTTAGAGGTCTTTAAAAGACATATTGCTGTTTATCCTTCTGGTACGGGTATCCTTTTGAGTAATGGGCAAAGAGGAAATGTTGTAAAACAAAATTCTGCTTTCGCAAATCGCCCATTTGTAAGGGTATTCTATCAGGAGGAAGAAGTGTTAGCTGTTCCAATTGATTATAATCTGGCAGATCATCCTTCCTTAATGATCATTGCAGTGGACAATCGCTAAAAGTCTGATTTGCTCTAAAAAATGGCGCCCATAAAAAAGATAGGCCAAGATAGGCCTATCTTATATATACTGTTTAGGAGTTTTGCAAGAGAGCTTTGAATTCTTCGAGTTGCTGGACGGGGCGTTGACAAGTAAAGTTTTGACAAAGATAGGCAGTGACATGACCGGAGTCAATAAGGTAATCCTGAGTCCAAGGGACGATTTCGGTAATACTTCCTTCTTGGTAAAGAACGGAAGCATAAGGACGAAATGCGGAAAAGAATAACTGACGCATCTCAGGTAGTTCTACTGCTTCGAGTGAACCCGTTAAAATTAATTCTTGACTGGGATGAAGGGCAAACTGTAAGGCTTGCAGAAAGGCTGTATACCCGGAAGGATGTTCTTCAAGGACGGTTCGGAAATCAAGCAGCTGTTGTTCTGCTCTGTTTTCCCAGCGTTCGTCGCCGGTGAGGCGGGCTAAGCGGAGAAGGTTGAGCGCTGTGATCGAGTTACCAGAAGGAAGGGCTCCATCATAGCTCTCTTTAGGACGAAGGAGAAGCTCTTCGGCATCCGATCCGGTAAGGTAATAGCCCCCACCTTCTTTGTCCCAAAAGAGCCGTTCCTGTTCCCCTTGAAGGTAAAGTGCGGTCTTGAGATATTCGGGTTTACCACTTGCGGAGTACAGTTCCAGAAGCCCCCAAATGAGAAAGGCATAATCGTCTAAATACCCGGGGTAGGCTGCATCTCCTTCACGATAACGGGCCAAGAGGCGTCCATCACCGCGTTGAAGGTGAGTGAGGATAAAATTAGCGGCATTTTCTGCGGCTTCTAGATAGGCCTTCATTCCAAGGACTTGTGCCCCTTTTGCCAAGGCGGCGATCATGAGTCCGTTCCAGGCCGTCAGAATTTTATCGTCCTTATAAGGGTGAATCCGTTTTTCGCGTGCTGCAAATAAGGCTTGGCGTGCACTTTCGAGGGAGTGCAGAACCTCATCCTCTGAAAAGGTATTGTCTTGGGCGATTTTGCCTAGAGAACCTAATAAAAGATTGGGGATATTATTTCCTTCAAAGTTACCTTTAGGGGTAATATCATAAACAGCGCAGTACTTTGCGGCAGTTTCTTTGCCCAATACGGCTTCAATTTCTGAGGGAGTCCAAACATGAAATTTCCCTTCCACCCCTTCAGCGTCAGCATCTTCTGCAGAGTAAAAACCGCCATCAGGAGACGTCATGTCTCGCAGAACATAGGTGAAGATTTCGTTCGCTATTTGAGCGTCTTTGGGATGATGCTCAACCTGATAATTTTCCAGGTAGGCTAAGGCGAGCTGGGCATTATCATAGAGCATTTTTTCAAAATGAGGGACTAACCACTTTTCGTCCGTACTATATCTCGCAAACCCGAACCCGATGTGATCATAGATCCCCCCTTGAGCCATACCGTCAAGTGTTTTGCGAACCATTGCTAGGGCATTGTCCTTAGGGTGATCCAAGGCATAACGAAGAAGAAAGGTTAGGGTATGAGGGGTAGGGAATTTGGGGGCATTGCCGAATCCCCCGAAACGCGCATCAAAGTTGTGGGCTAAGACTGTGTAAGCTTTATCGATAACTTGTGTTCCCCATGCTTGAAAAGCTTCGGAAGCATAGCCCTGGCCGCTGTTGTCCGAAGGATCATTTGAACTGGCGGAAAGGGATGTCGGTTTATTTGGGATGGAACGTTGAGAATGGACTGCAGTCACGATTTCATCGGCAGACACTCGTAATTTGCTTTCATTTGTCTTCCAGAGAGTCCCTATTCGTTCGGAGAGTTCCATAAGCCCTGGGTGGCCGTATCGTTGTGTTTTTGGAAAATACGTTCCAGCGAAAAAAGGCTTCTTTTCTGGTGTCATTATAATGGTGAGCGGCCAACCACCTGATCCGGTAAGAGCCTGACAAAAGGCCATATACAAATGGTCGACATCGGGGCGTTCTTCACGGTCAACTTTAATGCAGATAAAATAGCGATTAAGTAGGGTTGCAGCCTCATCGTTTTCGAAGGATTCCCTTTCCATGACGTGGCACCAGTGGCAGGTCGGCATAGGTTACGAATACCCAATAGATAGGAAGATGGGCTTGTTCTCGGCTTTCGCTTTCTGAAAAGCTTCATCTCCCCAAGGAAACCAGTCTACAGGATTGTTTGCATGTTGGAGTAGATATGGAGATTTTTCCTTGGATAATCTATTGGGTATTAT